>JAYVDE010000504.1:0-24484 GCA_043749575.1 Burkholderiaceae bacterium
CGCGGCTGGACATTGCCGCCAGCGACATTCGGGCCCGCGTCACCGCCGGGCAACCGATCACCGCACTGGTGGGCGAACGTGTCGCCCGCTATATTGACCAACACCGGCTCTACGCCACCGGCACTGCGCAGGCAGTCCGGCACTAACAGACAGAACAGACAGGCACCGAATGGACATTCGAAAACTGCAGCGGGCCATCGTCGATGGGCTCGAAGACATCAAGGGCCAGGAGATCGTGGTGTTCAACACCGAGCACTTGTCGTCCTTGTTCGAGCGCGTGATCATCGCCTCGGGCACCAGCAACCGGCAGACCAAGGCGCTGGCCGCGGGCGTGCGCGCAGCGGTGCGGGCGGCGGGCTTCCCGGTGCTGGCCACCGAAGGCGGCGACAACGGTGAATGGATCATCGTCGACTGCGGCGCCGCGGTGGCGCACATCTTTCAGCCTGCCATCCGCGACTACTACCGGCTCGAAGAAATCTGGGGCGGCAAGCCGGTCAAGATGAAGCTGGGCGAACGCTCGACCGGCCTGGTGAAGGCGTCCGAGCCCGAAGACGACGAGGACGACGTGGCGATGGCGCCCAACCGCAAGGCCGCAGCCAAGAAGTTGCCGGCCAAGCTGGCCACCAAGCTGCCAATCAAGCGGGCACCCGCCAAGACCGCCGCCAGCCCGCTGGTGGTGGCCAAGAAGGTGGCCAAGAAAGTGGCCTTGAGCGCAGCGGCCCGGTCGACGTCTGACCGGCCTGCGGCCAAGAAGGCGCTGGCCGCCGAGGTCGCTGCCCGCCAGGAAGCAGCGCGCAAAACCGCCGCGCGCAAGACGGCAGCCACCAAGACCGCAGTTACCAAGACCGCCGCTGGCAAGACGGCAGGCGCCAAGACGACAGCCGCCAGGTCGACCACGGCGCGTACCGCCGCAGCCAAGCCGGCAGCGGCCCGCAAGCTCAGCACGCGCACGGCCGCGGCCCAGCCGGTCGAAGCGGTGTGGGACAACAACCCCGGCAAGACCGCACCGCGCAAGAAGGCGGCGCCGCTCGGCCCGGTGACCAAGACGCTGGTGGTCAAGCCGGTGGCCCGCAAAACCGCGGTGGCCAAACCGGCCGCACCGGCGGCGCGCCGCAAGCCGGCCGCGGTGGCCGGCAAGACCGTGGGCGCCGCCCGCAAGACCCCGGCCCGGCGCAGCTGACCGGCGCCGAACGCCGTCATGCGCCTGCTGCTGGCGTCGGTCGGCCAACGGCCTCCCGCTTGGGCCGAGACGGCCTACGACGATTTTGCCAAACGCTTTCCGCCCGACCTGCGGCTGGAGCTGAAGGCCGTCAAGGCTGAGCCGCGCAGCAGCGGCAAGACGGCGGCGCAGATGATGGCCGCCGAAGCGCAGCGGCTGGAAGCGGCCGTGCCCAAAGGCGCCCGCCGGGTGGTGCTCGACGAACAGGGCAGCCGGCTGAGCACGCGCCAGCTCGCTGATCGGCTGCGCTTCTGGCTGAGCGACGGCCGCGACGTGGTGCTGCTGGTCGGCGGCCCCGACGGGCTAGCCCCGGCGCTCAAAGCCAGCGCCGACGAGACGCTGCGACTGTCCGACCTGACCCTGCCGCATGCCTTCGTGCGGGTGCTGCTGGCCGAGGCGCTGTACCGGGCCTGGAGCGTCACCACCGGCCATCCTTACCACCGGGAATGAGCGGGCCCCGGCGCCCGAAGCGGCGTGCACCGCCCCGCACAGCACGGAGGTTTTCGCTTTGATCGTGGCTGATTTCATCTACCTGGCTTCGCAAAGCCCGCGCCGCCGTCAGCTGCTCGACCAGCTGGGCGTTCGCCATGTCGGCCTGTTGCCAGCGGCCGGCGCCGAAGCCGACGCCGCCGAGGCGCTGGAAGCCCCGCTGCCCGCCGAATTGCCGGCCGGCTATGTGCAGCGCATCACCGGGCTGAAGCTGCAGGCCGCGCGCCTGCGGCTGAAACAACGCGGCCTGGCCGAGGCGCCGATCCTGTGCGCCGACACCACCGTCGCGCTGGGCCGGCGCATCCTGGGCAAGCCGGCCGATGCCAGCGAAGCGCACGCGATGTTGGCGGCGCTGAGCGGCCGCAGCCACCGCGTGCTGACCGCCATCGCGCTGTCATCGGGCCCGCTGACGCTGGCGGCGATGAGCGTGTCGCAGGTCAGATTCGCGCCGCTGAGCGCCGCCGTGATCGACGCTTACATCGCCAGCGGCGAGCCCTTCGGCAAGGCTGGCGGCTATGCCATCCAGAGCCAGCTGGCGGGCTGGATCGGCCATATCGCCGGCAGCTACTCCGCTATCATGGGTTTGCCCCTCTTCGAGACGGCCCAGTTGCTGAGACAAGCGCGCGTGAGCTTCTAGTGAGCGTCTAGAGAGGGTCACGGCGCGCAGAAGAATGGCCAGAGCGTATGCACGACATCCTGATCAACTGGACTCCTCAGGAGACCCGCGTCGCACTGATCGAGAACGGCGCGGTGCAAGACCTGCACATCGAGCGCGCACTCGAACGCGGCTTGGTCGGCAACGTCTACCTGGGCAAGGTGGCGCGGGTGCTGCCGGGCATGCAAAGCGCCTTCATCGAGGTGGGCCTCGAACGCGCGGCCTTCCTGCACGTGGCCGATCTGCATGGCGGCGGCCACCACTTTCCCAAGCACGACGCCGCGCTGCAGGTGCCGATCGAGCGCCAGGTGTTCGAAGGCCAGACCCTGATGGTGCAGGTGATCAAGGACCCGATCGGCACCAAGGGCGCCAGGCTCTCGACCCAGATCAGCATCGCCGGGCGCATGCTGGTGTTTCTGCCGCAGGACACCCACATCGGCATCTCGCAAAAAATCGGTTCGCCCGAGTTGCGCGACCAGTTGCGCGCGCGTATGGCCAAGCTGACGGCCACCACCGATGGCAGTTCAACCGGTGGTTTCATCCTGCGCACCAATGCCGAGGATGCCAGCGACGACGAACTGGCCGACGACATCGCCTACCTGCGCAAGGCCTGGGCCGCGATTCGGGTGCAGGGCATGAGCCAGCCGGCCGGCACGATGCTGCACGAAGACCTGAACCTGGCCCAGCGTGTGTTGCGCGACATGGCCCGCGACAGCACGCAAACCATCCGCATCGACAGCAAACTGCAGTTTGACGCGCTGAAGGAGTTTGGCAACGCCTACACGCCGAGTTCAGCGGCCAAGCTCGACCTGTACAAGGGCGAACGGCCGATCTTCGACCTGTTCGGCATCGAAGAAGAGATTGCCCGCGCACTGGCCCGGCGGGTCGACCTGAAGAGCGGCGGCTACTTGATCATCGACCAGACCGAGGCGCTGACCACGGTGGACGTCAACACCGGCGGTTTTGTCGGCGCGCGCAACTTCGACGACACGATCTTCAAGACCAACCTCGAATCGGCCGGCGCCGTGGCCCGCCAGCTGCGGCTGCGCAACCTGGGCGGCATCATCATCGTCGACTTCATCGACATGGTGCGCGACGAACACCAGGCCGCGGTGCTGGCCGAATTCAAGAAGCAACTGAGCCGCGACCGCACCAAAGTGACGGTCAGCGGCTTCACCCAGCTGGGGCTGGTGGAGATGACGCGCAAGCGCACCCGCGAAAGCCTGGCCCACATGCTGTGCCAGCCTTGCCCCACCTGCGAAGGCCGTGGCCAGGTGAAGACCGCACGCAGCGTGTGTTACGACGTGCTGCGCGAGATCCTGCGCGAGGCGCGGCAGTTCAACCCGAAGGAGTTCCGCGTGGTGGCCAGCGCGGCGGTGGTGGAAATGCTGCTCGACGAAGAAAGCCCGCACCTGGCGGGCCTGTCCGACTTCATCGGCAAGCCGATCTCGCTGAGCACCGAGCCGTCGTTCAGCCCGGAGCAGTACGACATTGTGTTGATGTAGCAGGGCGGTCGGCAGCCGGATTGCTGTTCGCTCTGGGGCGCATTCCTCCCTTCGCATGACCGATCCCGCCGCCGAACCCTCCGTCACTGAGCCCGGCCGCGCTGGCAGCACGCCGGTGAGTGCCGCCGCGACCGGCTGGGCGCGCTGGCTGCCAGGCCTGCAGTTGCTGCGCGGCTACCCGATGGCCTGGCTGCGCCACGACATCGCCGCCGGGCTGGTGCTGACGACGATGCTGGTGCCGGTGGGCATCGCCTACGCGGTGGCCTCGGGGCTGCCGGGCATCTACGGCCTCTACGCCACCATCGTGCCCTTGCTGGCCTATGCGCTGTTCGGCCCCAGCCGCATCCTGGTGCTGGGCCCTGATTCATCGCTGGCCGCGCTCATCCTGGCCGTGGTGCTGCCGCTGTCGGGCGGCGACCCGGCGCGCGCCATTGCGCTGGCCAGCATGATGGCGATCGTCTCCGGCGCCGTGTGTGTGCTGGCCGGGGTGGCCCGGCTCGGCTTCGTCACCGAACTGTTGTCCAAGCCCATCCGCTACGGCTACATGAACGGCATCGCGCTGACCGTGTTGATCAGCCAGTTGCCCAATTTGTTGGGCTTGTCGATCGAACGCATCGACCCGGTCCGCAGCCTGTGGGCCATCGCCACGGCTGTGTTCGATGGCCGTAGCAACCTGGCGGCGTTGGCGGTGGGCGTCGCCAGCCTGGTGGTGATCCTGCTGCTCAAGTGCCGCCCGCGGGTGCCGGGCCTGCTGGTGGCCGTGGTCAGCGCCACCGCGGTGGTGGGCTTCTTCGACCTGGCGAGCCGTGCGCAGGTGTTGGTGCTGGGCTCGCTGCCGCAGGGCCTGCCGGCCTTCGCCATGCCGTGGATCACCGCGGCCGACATCGGCCCGGTGCTGATCGGCGGGTTGGCCGTCGCGCTGGTGTCGTTTGCCGACACCAGCGTGTTGTCGCGCACTTACGCGGCGCGCACCCGGATGCGGGTCGACCCGAACCAGGAGATGGTCGCCCTGGGCGCGGCCAACTTGGCGGCGGGCTTGTTCCAGGGCTTTCCGATCAGCAGCAGTTCGTCGCGCACGCCGGTGGCCGAAGCCGCGGGCGCCCGCAGCCAGCTGACCGGCGTGGTCGGTGCGCTCGGCGTGGCCGGCTTGTTACTGGCCGCACCCGACCTGCTGCATAAGCTGCCCACCAGCGCGCTGGCGGCGGTGGTGATCGCCTCGGCGATCGGCTTGATCGAGATCACCGACCTGCGCCGCATCTACCGCATCCAGCGCTGGGAGTTCTGGCTGTCCATCGCCTGCACCGTGGGCGTGGTGCTGCTGGGCGCGATCGCGGGCATCGGCCTGGCGATCGTGATCGCGGTGATCGAGTTCCTGTGGGACGGCTGGCGGCCGCACTCTGCGGTGCTGGGCCGCGCCGAAGGCCTGAAGGGCTACCACGACCTGCAGCGCCACCCCGAAGCCCGGCGGATCCCCGGCCTGGTGCTGTTTCGTTGGGATGCGCCGCTGTTCTTCGCCAATGCCGAGTGGTTTCGCGATCGCATGCTCGACGCCGTGGCCGCCTCTCCCACGCCGGTGCGCTGGCTGGTGGTGGCGGCAGAGCCGATCACCAGCGTGGACGTGACCGCAGCCGATGTGCTGGCCGAACTGGACGACACGCTGCGCGATGCCGGCATCGAGCTGTGTTTTGCCGAGATGAAGGGCCCGGTCAAGGACAAGCTCAAGCGCTTCGGGCTGTTTGCGCAGTTCGGCGAGCAGACCTTTTTCCCAACAGTGGGGGCGGCGGTGAGCGCCTACCTCAAGGCCCATCAGGTCGACTGGGTGGATTGGGAAGACCGGCCGGCCAATTGATGGCCCGCGCATGACAAGCACTGTCAGCGCTACCAGATGTGCAGCCGCTCGTGCGGCGGCTTGAACATCTGGTCGCCGGGTTGGGTGTTGAACGCGGCGTGAAAGCCGTCGTGGTTGACGGCCGCACCGTTGGCCCGGAAAGCCGCCGGCGCATGCGGGTCGGTCGTCAGCAGTTGCAGCGCGCGCTCGTCACGGATTTTCTCGCGCCAGACCCGCGCCCAAGCGATGAAAAAGCGCTGCTCGCCGGTGTGACCCGCCATCCCGACGGCGGGCGGTGATCGATTTGATCGTTGCAATTTCTGATAAGCGCTGAAGGCGATTTGCAGCCCCGACAAATCTGCGATGTTCTCGCCCAGCGTCAGCCGGCCGTTCACATGTTTGCCCGGCAGCGCCTGATAACTTTCATACTGCGCCACCAACCGAGTGGTCACCGCGTCGAAGGCCAGTCGATCGGCGTCTGTCCACCAATTGCACAGCACGCCGTCGCCGTCGAACCGACTGCCCTGGTCGTCAAAACCGTGGCTGATCTCGTGTCCGATGACTGCACCGATGGCGCCGTAATTGGCCGCGTCGTCGGCCGCCATATCAAAAAATGGCGGCTGCAGAATGGCGGCCGGGAACACGATTTCGTTGAGCGATGGGTTGTAGTAAGCGTTGACCGTCTGCGGCGTCATGCCCCATTCGCTGCGATCAACCGGCTGGCCGGCCTTGGCCGCCAGGCGTTGCCACTCAAACCGTGCCGCTCGCTGCACATTACCCAGCGCGTCGCCGGCCAAGGCGGGCCAGCCGCTGTCATCACGCCAATGATCCGGGTAACCAATCTTGGTCGTGTATTTGCTCAGTTTGTCTTGCGCCAGCGCCTGGGTCTGCGGCGACATCCAGGCCAGATTTGCAATCGAAGCTTGGAAGGCCGCCAGCAAGTTTTCCACCAGCAACTGCATCCGCGCCTTGTGCTCGGCCGTGAAGTGGCGCGCCACATAGAGCTTGCCCACCGCATCGCCGAGGGCCCGGTTCAGCGAAGCAACGCCTTGCTGCCAACGCGGCAACTCGGCGGTGGCCCCCGTCAGCGCGCGGCCTCTGAAGGCGAAGTGAGCCGCGCGAAAGGCCAGGGGCAACAACGGTGCCGACTGATCGAGCAGGTGCAGCTTGAAATACAGCTTCCAGTCGGCCAGCGAGACTTGCTCAAACAAGCTCGCCATGCCGATGACGGTGCTGGGCTGAGAAACCGATAAAGACAGTGACAACGACAGCGCCCCTCCGTCCACCAGCCCGGCCGACTGCAAAAAGGCCATCCAATCAAAGCCCGGTGCCTCGTCAATCAACTGCGCCAATGTCCTCGGGTTGTAGAGCTTGACCGGTTGGCGGTTCTCCACCTTGTCCCAGTGCAGCAGCGCAATCCGATGCTCGATGGCCAACACCCGCGCGGCGACCCGCTCGGGCTCAGCCTCACCCAACAGCATGGCCAGCTCGGTCAGGTAGGCGGCGTAGGCAGCGCGGGCTTCAGCCATGCGCGCGTCGTCTTCGAGCAAGAAGTAATCGCGGTCCGGCAGGCCCAAGCCGCCTTGCCAGGTCAAGGCCCGGTTGACGTCCGGTTGCTTGAAGTCGGCCATTACCCACAGCGCCACCGGCGTGTCGAGCAGGCCTTGCATGCGGCCCTGCCACTGCGCCAATTGGCTGGCGTCGCCGATCGCGTCGATCTCGACCAGCAGCGGTTTGATCGGGCTCAACCCGGCCTTGTCGATGGCCTCGGTGTCCAGGTAGGCCGCAAAAAACGTCGCCACCCGGGCTGCGTCGCTGCCGACCGCCGGCGGGTGGGCGGCTAACTCGTCCAGAATGTCGCGCAGGCGCTGGTCGCAGAGATCGCCCAACTCACTGAAGGCACCGAATCTGGATTTGTCGGACGGTATTTCGGTGCCGGCCAGCCAGCCGCCATTGGTCGCGCCAAACAGATCGTCTTGAAAGCGTACCGTCGGGTCAGCGCCCGACAAGTTCAAGCCGCCACCGCCCGCGGCACCAAAGCAGGCGCAGAACCATTGGGACGGGTGGTTTCGGTGCCTTTCGATCATGGCGCTCCTGCTGGGTTGAAGGTTTGAAAGTTTGAAAGTTTGAAAGCCTTGCCGCGTTGGTCCAGCCGGATCAAACTTGCAGCAAGCCCCAGCGCAGCGCCACCAGCGTCAGTTTCGACTGATTGGTGGCACCGAGTTTTTGTTTGACCCGGTACAAATGCGTGCCGACGGTGCTGGGCGATAGGCTCAAGGTGTCGGCAATCTGGGCCACGCTCTGGCCGCGCGCCAGCTGGATAAAGACCGAGAACTCGCGCTCGCTGAGCAGTTCGGCCGGGCTGATGTCGCCGTCGATCTGCGCCAGGGCCAAAGCCTGCGCGGTCAGCGCATCGACGTAGCGCTCACCGCGTGCCACTGCGGTCACTGCGGCGATCAGCGTTTCCGGCGCGCTGCGTTTGGCCAGATAGCCGAATGCGCCCGCCCGCAGCACGCGCTGCGGGTGCGCCGTGTCCTCATGCGCGGACAGGGCCAGCACACGCGCCTTGGGGTCCTGCGCCAGCAGCCGCCGCACCGCTTCGAGTCCGCCCATGCCCGGCATTGACAAATCCACCACCACCACGTCGGGCCTGACGTGTGGGTAGTCCCGGCAGGCCTGCTCGCCACTGTCGGCCTCGGCCACGACTTCGACCCGAGCATCCGTCAACAGCATGCGAAAGCCCATGCGGACCAGCGCATGGTCATCGACCAACATGACCCGGATCACGCGGCCAGCTCCCGTGTGCTGGCCACCAAGGGCAGGCGCAAGGGCAGGCGGAGAATCAAGCGCACACCGCCGGTGGGCACCGCCTCAACGTGCAACTCGCCGCCAACAGCCTCGGCCCGCTCGGCCAGCCAACGCAGGCCGTAATGCCCCTTGCGCAGTGACCAGTCCGCTGCCAGGCCTCTGCCGTCGTCTTGCAGTGTCAGCGTCAGCGCGGCGCCGACATGGGCCACGCTGAGCCGCAGATGGCGCGCCTGGCCGTGGCGCAAGGCGTTGCTGATGCCTTCCTGAGCAGCGCGATAAAGCGTCAGCGCGGTGTCACTGGCCAGCGCCGCTTGGCCGATGTCAATCGCCGATTCGATCAGCAGCTCGGGTTGGCTGAGGCGGGTGCGCGTGATCAGTTCGCCGAGTGCCTCGGCGAGACCAAAGTTATCCAACATCAGCGGTGTCAGCCGCGGGATCATGCCGTGCATGGCGTCATAGAGCCGCGACGATTCGTCGGCAATCAGCCGCGCGGCCGTTTCTGCTTGAGGGTCGAGCCCATGAATGCGCTGGGCAATCGACAGCGCCATGCTGCGGATCGCGGTTACCGACTGCCCCAGCTCGTCATGCAGCTCGCGGGCAATCATCAAGCGTTCGCGTTCGATGTGCTGATCGATCCAACGCGTCAACTCCCGGCTGTCCGACAGTTGCATCTCGGCTCGTCCAGCGCGTCGTTCGGTCTCGATGTGGTTTTGCAGCTCGTCCACCATGCGGTTGAAGGCCGCACCGATAGCGGCGGCCTCGCTACCCACCAGCCGGGGCAACTTTACATCCAGGCGCCCGCCCTGCAACTGGTTCAGCGCCGCCACGATCTGCCCGAACGGGCGCACGATGCGGCCGACCAGCCAGAGCACCAGCGCGTTGACGAAGACCAGCAACAGCAGGCCGACAGCAGCCAGCAGCTTCATTGAATCCCAGGCATCCAGCACGGCTCGCGAGGCGTTGGCTTGCACCATCAATTTGCCGTCTGTGAACTCTATCGTCTGCACTGTTGACACGGGCGAAATAAGGTGCTCAAACCACTCAGGCGCATCGCGGCCCGCTTTGTAGGCGGACGGCGGCGAGCGATACAGCTCGCGCCCCGCCAGATCAATCAGCGTGATGTCGTTCGACCGCAGCCGGCCCATGCCCTGCAGGAAATTCAAGATGTCTTGCGTGCCCCGGGAGTTATAGCGCCACACCGTGCGGTTCAACACCTGGGCCGCGACGCGGTTGGCGGCCCCCACTTCCTCCAGCACCGATTCGCGCATGCTGCGCAATTGCATCCACGCCATGGCGACGATGAAGCCCAGGGTGAGCGCCGCCACGATGAGGTTGATCTTGAGTCTGAGCGTCATGTGACACGGATGTTACAGGCCACGAGCAGCCGACCCGCCGCGCTGAATCATGAAAATCATGAGGTTTGAATCATGATTGCCGGGCTGGAACCCAACCTGACGCAGCCACAGAATGAGGCCGGGACATCAGTTCCTCGCAGGCCCAATCTGGCGCCTGTGCCAACCCTGAAGGAGACTTTCCATGCAATGGAAAACACCGACCGCAACCGACTTCCGTTTTGGTTTTGAAATCACTTTGTACATTTCGAACCGCTGATTCGAAACTCTTGATCCACACCCTGCCTGCGCCAAGGCAACTTGGCGCAGGGCGGGGTCTTTACCGGTACATCAGCATGCGCATCACGATTCTCGGCTCGGCCGCTGGCGGCGGCTTCCCGCAGTGGAACTGCAATTGCCGCAATTGCGCAGGCGTACGCTCCGGCAGTATCAAGGCGAAGCCACGCACCCAATCTTCGATCTTCGTGCAAGCCGACACCGGCCATGAAGGCGTCTTGTTCAACGCCTCGCCAGACATCCTCGAACAAATTCGCAGCCACCCGACCCTGCAGCCATGCCGCTCGCTGCGCGACACGGCGATTGCCGGTGTGGTGCTGATGGACGGCCAGATCGACCACGCCACCGGCCTGTTCATGCTGCGCGAACGCAACGGCAAGCTGCCCTTGTGGTGCACCGACCCGGTTGAAGAAGACCTGAGCCAGGGCATGCCGGTGCTGCGCGTGCTGTCGCACTACTGTGGCGTCGAGCGCCACCGCATCACCCTGGACGGTGGCTGGTTCACGGTACCCGGCGTCGCCGACCTGCGCTTTCAGGCCTTGCCGCTGACCAGCAAAGCAGCCCCCTACTCACCGCACCGCGAAGTCCCGGTGCCGGGTGACAACATCGGCATCGCCATCAACGACCAGCGCAGCGGCAAGACCGCCTTTTACGCGCCCGGCTTGGGCGAGATTACGCCGGCGGTGTTTGAATCGATGTGCAGCGCGGATGCGGTGCTGGTGGACGGCACCTTCTGGTCCGACGATGAAATGCCCAAGCTCGGTATCAGCGCCAAGCGGGCCCGTGAAATCGGCCACCTGCCGCAGTATGGCCCTGGCGGCATGATCGAGTGGCTGGCCAAACTGCCCGCCGTCACCCAGCGCTACCTGATCCACATCAACAACACCAACCCCATCCTCGACGAAGAGTCGGCGGAACGGGAAATCCTGACGCTCGCCGGCATCCATGTCTGCGAGGACCTGATGACGCTCAAGCTCTAATTCAGCCCATATCCGTACTCATACTCATACCCGCTATGCGCGCAGACATTCTCTCGAAACAACCCAGCCCGGCCGAAATGAGCCGCTCGGACCAGCCGGCCTGGACCGCCGAAGAATTCGAAGCCAAGCTGCGCGAGCGCGGCCGCTCTTATCACATCCACCACCCGTTCAACGTCATGCTGAACAGCGGCGGCGCCACGCCGGAACAGGTGCGCGGCTGGGTCGCCAATCGGTTTTATTATCAGATCGCCATCCCGATCAAGGACGCCGCCGTGCTGTCCAACTGCCCGGATTCGCAGGTGCGGCGCGGTTGGGTCCAACGTATCCTTGACCATGACGGCTTCGAGCTCGGCGGCATCAAGGACGAAGGCGGCATTGAAGCCTGGTTGCGATTGGCCGAAGCGGTAGGGCTGACCCGTAGCGAGGTGCTGGATTTGCGCCACGTGGTGCCGGCGATGCGCTTTGCGGTCGATGCTTATGTGAACTTTGCGCGTCGTGCGCCGTGGCAAGAAGCCGTCTGCTCGTCCTTGACCGAGCTGTTCGCTCCGGAGATCCACAAGCAACGGCTGGCCAGCTGGCCCGCGCACTACAGCTGGATCGAGCCGGGCGGACTGACCTATTTCCGCAGCCGGGTCAGCCAGGCCAGGCGCGACGTCGAGCAGGGCCTGGCGGTGACGCTGGCCCACTTCACCACCCGCCCGCTGCAGGAGCGTGCGATCGAAGTGCTGCAGTTCAAGCTCGACATCCTGTGGGCCATGAACGACGCGATGAGTGCGCGGTACGCGCCATGAGCTTGCCAGGTCGCCATTGCTTAGGAAGGGGCCCTGCAAAAGCCCTGCGCGAATTCACCACCCTGCGAAACACGGAGCTTGCTGAATGAGTACGCTGACCAGCGCCACCCAGCCCAGCGTCAGCCACGGCTTTCGCCTGCAATGGGAACCGGTGCAGAACTGCCATGTTCTGCTCTACCCCGAGGGCATGGTCAAGCTCAACGGCAGCGCCGGTGAGATCATGAAACGCTGCGACGGCACGGCCAGCATCGCAGCCATCGCTGCCGACATCGAACAAACCCACGCCTTGCAAGGCCTGGAACCCGATGTGCTGGCCTTTGTCGAGTTGGCCGGCCAGCAGCGCTGGCTGAAATGGGATTGAGCATGCAAGCGTCGTCCGAACTGACGGTGCAGCCCGCTGCACTTGGCCCAACCGCCGTCCCACCCACCAGCCCAGCCAAAATTGGCCCGCCGCTGTGGCTGCTGGCCGAGCTGACCTACCGCTGCCCGCTGCACTGCGTGTTTTGCTACAACCCGGTCGACTTTGCGCGGCAGGAAGAAGAGCTCGACACGGAGGGCTGGCTGCGGGTCTTGCGTCAGGGACGCGAGATGGGCGCGGTGCAGCTGGGCCTGTCCGGCGGCGAACCACTGGTGCGGGACGACCTGGAACTGATCGTCGCGGAGGCCAGCCGCCTGGGTTACTACACCAACCTGCTGACCTCTGGCGTCGGCCTGACGCTTGAGCGCGCGACAGCGTTGAAGGCCGCCGGGCTCGAACATGTGCAGCTGTCGTTTCAGGACTCGACCCCGGAGATGAACGACTTCCTGTCGCACACCAAGACCTTCGACCTGAAGCGTCGCGTCGCCAAGATCATCAAGGATCAAGGCTGGCCGATGGTGCTGAACGTGGTGATTCACCGGATGAATATCGACCACATCGACCGCATCATCGCGATGGCGGCCGAGCTCGGGGCCGAGTATCTGGAGCTGGCCAACACCCAGTACTACTCCTGGGCCTATTTGAACCGCGACCAATTGCTGCCCACGCATGAGCAATTGAGGCGTGCCGAAGTCATCACCAACCAATGGCGCGAAAAGCTCGGTGAGCGCATGAAGATTTTTTTCGTGACGCCCGACTACCACGAAGGCAAGCCGAAGAAATGCGTCAACGGCTGGGGCAATATGTTCCTGACCGTGGCACCCGATGGCACGGCGCTGCCCTGCCACACCGCGAAAATGCTGCCGGGCCTGAGCTTCCCGAACGTGCGCGACCATAGCCTGCGCGACATCTGGTTCGACTCCGAAGGCTTCAACCGCTACCGCGGCACCGGCTGGATGAAGGAGCCCTGTTCAAGTTGCGAGCACCGCGAACAGGATCTGGGCGGTTGCCGCTGCCAAGCCTTCATGCTCGCCAACGACCCGGCAGCCGCCGACCCGGTTTGCGCCAAGAGCCCGCTGCACCACCGGGTGACCGAGGCTGTCGCGCAAGCTGCCAGCAAGAGCCCGGCCCAGCTGAAGGAACACCCGCTGATCTTTCGCAACCCGGTCAATTCAAGCCTGCATTCGTGACCTCGCCCGCGCCATGACGATGTTTTGATGTCCAGCGTGTTGAATATGCCCGCCCCAGCGTTCGACGGTTGCCGGCCCGGTAGAACAAAGCGCCCCCGGGCGTGTTGCTCTCGCGCTCGACAGGTCGGCCCTGGCACCGGCTGGGCGGCAGACCCCTCGAGAACCTACTCGATGTTCGGCACCTGACCTCGAGTGCGAAGCTACGCGGCTGTCGTGCCTTCCTATTTCGTCTGCCTCGCCTCGAAAACCCCACAGAACACCCCATAGGCAGAACTTGCAGGGCCAAGTTGACAGGGTTCGCCAGAGCAAGCAGTGACAAAACTGTAGCGCGTGTCGGGTTCGGCGCTCGTTGCTGGAGCTGCGTGTTTGCCAGTCGGGCGCATGGGGCGAAAGCGATGAGGGCGTCCTGAGAGATGGCTGGTCCGCTCAGCCGCCAGCGCAGCAAGCTGTGATCGGCCGCGTTCGTTGCCGCACAGCGGAATGGTCGGCCAGGGTCGATGATCAACGATCACCCAGGCTGGCCGCAAATTGCCACCACCCTTGCGACCAAGAATCCATCGATCCCTACGCACAGGAGTGCCCCATGACCCGCAATCAGCTCAGCCTCTCGAAGATGCTTCGGCACCTTGCACTCTCGGCTCTCGTCGTGGTTTCGGCCGCGGCCGCGGTCGCGGCCCAGACCGCACCAGCTGTTCCGGCTTCCGGCACGATGCGCATGGGGAACATGCAACATGGCAATGCCGGCCCTCATGACATGAAGGCCACGATGATGATGGGCATGGAAAGCATGCAGAGGATGCAGGCGTCGGGCGACGTCGACAAAGATTTTGCGATGATGATGAAGCTGCATCACCAGCAGGCTGTCGACATGGCCGAGATGGAGATTGCGCATGGCAAGTCGCCCACCATGAAGACCATGGCGCGCCAGATCATCGCGGCGCAGAAGAAAGAAATCGCGGCTTTCGACGCGTGGCTTGCCAAGCAGAAGTAGGCCCGTTGCGTCCCGCTTCGAGACGGAGGCCTTCAGTGCTGGTCGATGGCCGCGTTGCGAAGACGCAGCGCATTGCCGATCACCGACGCTGAGCTCAGGCTCATCGCCAGCGCCGCGATCATGGGCGACAGCAGCCAGCCGGTGAAGGGGTAGAGCAGCCCGGCGGCAAGAGGATTGCCGAGCGCGTTGTAGAAAAAGGCGAAGGCCAGGTTCTGCTTCATGTTGGCGACCGTCGCCACCGACAGCGCGGTGGCCGTGGCGATACCGCGCAGGTCGCCCTTGACCAGCGTGAGCTGCGCGCTGTTCATCGCCACGTCGGTGCCGGTGCCCATGGCGATGCCGACATCAAAGTCGCAGGCGTCTCAGGTGCTGTGCCCACAGCGCGCTTGGTTCTGTGGGTCCAGCAACACCTGCGCTCGGGAGCCTCCTGATTCGTCGTCAGGCCGCGACCCGCGTGCGCTCAAGGCCGAACCGGCAAGGTGTTCAGCGGAATGCGCAGGTACGAGACGCCGTTCTCGTCGGCTGGCGGCAGTTCACCAGCGCGCACGTTGACCTGGATCGACGGCAGGATCAGCGTCGGGACCTCCAGCGTGGCATCGCGGGCCTGGCGCATCGCCACGAACGCGTCTTCGCCGATGCCGTCGTGGACGTGGATGTTGTGCGCACGTTGTTCGGCCACGGTCGTCTGCCAGCGGGGCGCGCGCGTGGCTGGCGGATAGTCGTGGCAGACGTACACCGTCGTCTCGGGCGGCAGGGCCAGCAGCCGGTGAATCGAGCGGTACAACTGGTGTGCGTCGCCGCCAGGGAAGTCGGCGCGGGCGCTGCCGACATCGGGCATGAAGAGCGTGTCACCGACGAAGGCGGCCCCGTCGATGAGATAGGCCATGTCGGCCGGTGTATGGCCGGGCACCCGCATCGCTGTCGCCTCGACCTCGCCGATGCGGAAGGTCTCGCCGTCCTTGAACAAATGATCGAACTGGCTGCCGTCGGGCAGGAAGCTGCGCTCCAGGTTGTAGAGCTTCTTGAATGTGGCCTGCACGGCGCGGATGTTCTCGCCGATGGCGATGCGACCGCCGACCCGCTGCTGCAAGTAGCGCGCGCCGGACAGATGGTCGGCGTGAGCGTGGGTTTCCAGGATCCAGTCGACCCCGAGCGCGCGTTCGGCCAGGTAGGCCAGCACCTGGTCAGCAGAGGCGGTGCTGGTGTGCCCCGACTTGAAGTCGTAGTCGAGCACGGGGTCGATCACCGCGGCACGCTGCGTGGCCGGATCCGACACGACATAGGTCACCGTCCAGGTCTTCGGGTCGTAGAAGGCTTGCGTCGTGGTTCGAGTGGTCATGGTGGACTCCAGAGGTCTGTCTTCGATCTATTGACAGATAGTATATCTATAAACATAATGAGTACAACCCGATCAAGCCGCAGACCACAGCACGAACCTCATGAAACGCTCGTCGACCGTCATCGACCCCGCCGTCCTGCGCCATGCCGCAGCCGAGGCGGTGGTCGCCCTGAAGCTGCTGGCCAACGTCGAACGCATGTTGCTGCTGTGCCAGCTTTCGCAAGGCGAGATGTGTGTCAGTGAACTCGAAGAGCAGCTGGAAATTCGCCAGCCCACGCTGTCGCAGCAGCTCGGCGTGCTGCGCACCGAGGGCGTGGTCAGCACGCGCCGCCAGGGCAAGAACATCTTCTACAGCGTCGCCGATCCCAGCTTGCTTGAGATCCTGGCCGTGCTCTACCGCCTCTATTGCCCCAAGGAAAAATGATGTCCATCGCATGGAATGAATTCACCCCCTGGTCCGCTTTGGCGGGCGGGATGCTCATCGGCCTGGCCACGGCGATGTTCGTGCTGTTGAATGGTCGCATCGCTGGCATCAGTGGTGTTATCGGCGGGCTCTTCAAGCCGGTCAAGGGCGACCTGGCCTGGCGTACCGTGTTCGTGCTGGGCCTCGTTGGGTCGCCCTGGCTTTACGCGTTGTTTGCAGCGCTGCCCCGGCCCCGCATCGATGCGTCGTTCGGCGCCTTGGTGATCGCCGGGCTGCTGGTGGGCGTGGGCACCCGGTACGGCTCGGGCTGCACCAGCGGGCACGGCGTGTGCGGGTTGGCCCGTTTGTCGCCGCGGTCGATGGTGGCCACGGTGGCTTTCATGGCGGCCGGCTTCGCGACCGTGTTCGTCATCCGCCACTTGCTTGGTATCTGAGGAGAGCTTGCCATGACTGTTTTTGCATCCCTGCTCGCCGGCCTGGTCTTCGGACTCGGCCTCATCGTGTCCGGCATGGCCGATCCGGCCAAGGTGCTGGGCTTCCTGGACCTGGGTGGCGCCTGGGACCCTTCGCTGGCATTCGTGATGGCCGGTGCGATTGCCGTTGGCGCCCTGGCGTTTGCAGTGGCCAGGAAGCGCACCGTGTCCTTCCTCGGTGCGACGATGAAGCTGCCCACGTCGCGCGACATCGACGGCCGCCTGGTGATCGGCAGCGTCGTCTTCGGCATCGGCTGGGGTGTCGCCGGCTTTTGCCCGGGCCCCGGTCTGGTGGCCCTGGGCATGGGTGAGGTCAAGGCGCTGGTCTTCGTGGTGGCGATGCTGGTGGGCATGGGCGCGTTCGAACTGATCGAGCGTCGCAGGCAGGCCGCCAGCCTTCGACCTGCCTGAACCCCAGCATCACCAAAGAAGTCCCGACCGTGAACGAACTCCTGGCCTGGCTGGCCACCCTGGTGACCATCGCGGTGCTCGTCGCCTACGAAGCAGTGCTCACCGTGGCGCAGCGTCGGCGCCCCGAGCGGATGGCGCGCAGCGCGCACGCGGCGCTGCGGGAGGAGTGGTTCACCGCCGTGTCGCAGCAGAAGGGCTCGGAGATTCTCGCGGTGCAGACGCTGCGCAACTCGCTGATGTCGGCGACGATGACGGCATCGACGGCGATGCTGGGACTGATCGGCACCGTCACACTGGCTGCACCCTCGCTGCACGCGAGTTTTGGGCAAGCCGCGATGTTGCCGAGCTTCACTCCCCGGCTGGTGCTCGAACTCCTGCTCCTGGCCTTGCTTTTTGCCTCCCTGGTCTGCTCGGCGATGGCGGTGCGCTACTACAACCACGTGGGCTTCATCAGCGGCATGCCAGTGGAATCCGATGCGCGCAAGCGTTGGGCCGAGGCCGGCGTCGCCTACGTGCGGCGAGCCGGTGTGTTGTACAGCTGGGGCCTGCGTCACCTGATCCTGGTGGCGCCCATCCTCGCCTGCCTGCTGCACCCATTGGTCGGGCCGATCGCGGCGGTGCTCGTGGTGGTCGCGCTGGTCCGGTTCGACCGTGTCGCCGCCAGCGGCACGCCGAATGAGGATGCGGCATGACCGCCAAGAACCATTGGGAAGAGGTCTACGGGCAGAAAGATGCCACGTCGGTGAGCTGGTATGCGCCGCACCTGCAGCAGTCACTCCACTATGTGCGGCAGGCCGCGCCCGACAAGGCGGCCGCCATCATCGACGTGGGAGGTGGAGAGTCCACCTTGGTCGACGATCTGCTGGCGGATGGTTACGGCAACCTGACCGTGCTCGACATCTCTGCGGCCGCACTCGGCGCCACCCAGCGCCGGCTCGGAGAAGGCGGTCAGCGCGTCACCTGGCAGGCCGCCGATGTCCTGGATGCCGAGTTGCCGGCGGCAGCCTACGACGTGTGGCACGACCGCGCGGTCTTTCACTTCTTGGTGGGCGAAGCGCAGCGGCGGCGCTACGTGGCCCAGGCGCTGAGGGCGTTGAAGCCGGGTGGCTTCGCCATTGTCGGCACCTTCGGCCCGCTTGGCCCCGACAGTTGCAGCGGCCTGCCCGTTTCGCGCTACTCGACGGACGAACTCCATGGCGCATTCGGAGACCCGTTCCAATTGATCGACAGCAGCGTCGAGTTGCACACCACACCCTGGGGTTCGACCCAGCAGTTCGTTTACTGCTTCTGTCGACGCGGCTCCCCGTAAACCAGGCGCGACGGCTTCGCCTGCCTCAGGCGGACGGCGGGCGAGAGAACTCTTCGAATGCGGCAATCGCATGGGCCGCATACATCAGAGCAGGACCACCGCCCATGTACACCGCGACACCGAGCGTTTCGTCCAGTTCCTGCCTCGTCGCGCCCAGCTTGACCAGCGTCTGCACGTGATAGCCGATGCACGGGTCGCAGCGCGCGGCGACGCCCAGGGCCAGGGCCATCAGTTCCTTGGTCTTCTTGGTCAGTGCGCCTTCGGCCAGCGCAGCGCGGCCCAGCTCGCTGAAGCTCTTCATTACATCGGGCGCGCCACTGCGCAGGGTGGCCAGGCGCGCGGACACGCCCTGCGTCAGATCACGAAAGCTGTTTGCGTCGGTTGTCATAGGGCGCCCATGGGTGGCCTCAAGGCTTTGCGCTGCCCGTGCTGCTGGCGCAGGTGGTCAGGCCCTAAACGCCAGTAGGCCGGGCAGAAGCGGAAGATCCCCGTGGCCAGCGGCAGCAGTCCGATCCAACCCCAGGGGCCGATGTAGCCCAACACGCTGGCTGCGATCAAGCCCAGGCCCAGTGCGATTCGGAGGATGCGGCCGATCATGCCAACCTTGGGCTTCATGTCGGGTTCCTTGGAGGAGACTCATCATCTGGCAGCGGGGCTGGAAGGCGTGTGACGTGGATCAAGAAGTCAGTCCTGTCGGATGACAGCGCCGCGCAGCCGCAGTGCATTGCCGATCACCGACGCCGAGCTCAGGCTCATCGCCAGCGCGGCGATCATCGGCGACAGCAACCAGCCGGTGAACGGGTAGAGCAACCCGGCGGCGAGCGGAATGCCGAGCGCGTTGTAGACGAACGCAAACGCCAGGTTCTGCTTCATGTTGGCGACCGTCGCCACCGACAGCGCGGTGGCCGTGGCGATGCCGCGAAGGTCGCCCTTGACCAGCGTGAGCTGCGCGCTGTTCATCGCCACGTCGGTGCCGGTGCCCATGGCGATGCCGACATCGGCGCGGGCCAGCGCCGGCGCGTCGTTGATGCCGTCACCGGCCATCGCGACAACCCGGCCCTCCGCCTGCAACTTTTCGACCAGCTTGAGCTTGTCGGCGGGCTTCACCTCGCCGTGCACCTCGGTTATGCCCAGGCGCTGGCCCACGGCACGCGCCGTGGTCAGCCCGTCGCCGGTGGCCATCACGACGCGGATGCCGGCCTTGCGCAGCGTCGCCAACGCCTCGGCCGTGCTTGCCTTCACCGGGTCGGAGACGGCGAGCAGGCCCGCAAGCTTGCCGTCGACAGCCAGGTGCATCACGCTGGCGCCTTCGGTGCGCAGCGCCTCGGCCTGCGTCGCCAGCGCCGTAACGTCGATGCCGAGCTGCTCCATCAACGCGGTGTTGCCGAGCGCCAGCGCCTTGCCGGCGACGGTGCCGCAAACGCCGATGCCGGAGGCGGAATCGAACTGCTCGGGCTTGTCGAGCGCCAGACCCTTGTCGCGTGCCGCCGTCACGATGGCCGCAGCCAGCGGATGTTCGCTGCCCTGGTCGAGGCTGGCGGCCAGGCGCAAGACCTCGTCCGCGTCGAGCCCGCCCACGCCGATGGCCTTCTCGAAACTCGGCCGGCCCTCGGTCAGCGTGCCAGTCTTATCGACGATCAGCGTGTCGACCTTGCGAAGGTTCTCGATCGCGGCGGCGTCACGGAACAGCACGCCGTGCGTGGCACCGCGGCCGGTGGCGACCATGATCGACATCGGCGTGGCCAGACCCAGCGCACAGGGGCAGGCAATGATCAGCACGGCCACGGCATTGATCAGACCGTAGACCCAGCTCGAGTCGTTGGATGAAGGTCCGAACAGGCCCCAGCCGAAGAAGGTCAGCAGCGCGGCCACGACCACGCCGTAGACGAAGTAGCCGGCCACGGCGTCGGCCATGCGCTGCATCGGCGCCCGCGAGCGCTGCGCCAGTGCCACCATCTGCACGATCTGCGACAGCACGGTGGCAGAGCCGACATGCTCGGACTGCATCACCAGCGCGCCGCTGGTGTTCAGCGTGGCGCCGATCAGCTTGTCGCCCACGCGCTTGGTCACGGGCAGCGGTTCGCCGGTCAGCATCGATTCGTCCAGCGCGCTGCTGCCTTCGACCACCACGCCGTCGACCGGCACCTTCTCGCCGGGCCGCACGCGCAGCTTGTCGCCGACGTGCACATGGGCGAGTGGCACGTCCTCTTCCGAGCCGTCGGCCGCGATGCGCCGGGCCGTCTTCGGCGCCAGACCCAGCAGCGACTTGATCGCCGCCGAGGTCTGCGAGCGCGCCCTCAGCTCCAGCAGCAGGCCCAGCAGCGTCAGCGAGATGATCACCGCCGCAGCCTCGAAGTACACCGCGACGCGGCCCATCGAGACGAACGAGTCCGGGAACACCTGCGGCGCCACGGTGGCCACCACGCTGTAGACGAAGGCCGAGCCGGTGCCCAGGCTGATCAGCGTCCACATGTTGGGGCTGCGGTTGACGACGGACTGCGCACCCCGCATGAAGAACGGCCAACCGGCCCACAGCACGATGGGCACCGAGAGCACCAGTTCCGCCCAGCTCTGCGTGCCCCTGGCCATCCAGCCGAGCTGGTGGCCGAACATGGCCAGCACCGTCACGATGAACGTCAGCGGCAGCGTCCACCAGAAGCGATGCGTGAAGTCGGCCAGCTCCGGGTTGGCTTCGTCGTCCAGGCTGGGCATGACGGGTTCGAGCGTCATGCCGCACTTGGGGCAGTTGCCCGGGTGATCCTGGCGGATCTCGGGGTGCATCGGGCAGGTGTAGACCGTGCCGGCGGCAGCAGGTGCAGGATCAGAAGCAGGCACGGCAGGCGCTTCCACGGGTGCCAGATACTTCTGCGGCTCGCTCAGGAACTTCGTGCGGCAGCCAGCGCTGCAGAACCAGTAGGGTCGGCCGGCATGCTCGGTCTTGTGCGGCGATGCTGTGGTGACCGTCATCTCGCAGACCGGGTCTTTCAGCGCATCGTCGGCGGAGCCCGGTGCAGAGTGCTCCTGATGGTCGTGTGCGTGCCCGTGCTGATGGCCGGCATGGCTGCTGCGCGCGGAGTGGGTAGGCATGTCCATGGGCGTCATTCCTGGCCAGGTTGGGGGCTGTGACTGTCATGCTTCCCGTGACCACCGTGTCCGTGGAACAGATGCATCAGCGGGCAGGCCAACAGCAGCAGGTAGGGCCAGGTACCCGCCACCTGGTTCCACTGTTCGCGCAGCAGATAGAAGCCAGAGATCAGCGCCACCATCAGCAGCGCCGCGCCCCAGGCGCGGGGCCTGCGGTAAGGCGATTCAGGCATCGATGCGTCGTGATTTGCGGCATGGTCCATGCGGATCTCCTTCGAAACGTTGTGCGGGTGTTAACGCAGAACCAGCATGGACCTTCCTATGGTCGGAATGTCAAGTGCCGTCGCGTCTGTTGGCATCCCTGTCCAGCAAGGTCTTGCGTTCTTCGTACTGCTGCGGGGTGATCTCGCCTGCGGCGAGGCGCCGTTGCAAAACGGCGCTCGGGCTCTCGTGGCCGGCGCGCTGGCGCCGGGCCGACCCGCCTCGCAGCGAGGCGAACAACACCCCGATCAGGATCACCCAGAACAGCCACCACCAAGCATGCATGCCAATCATGTAGCCACCGTCATGAAACATGGCTGGCTCCCGATCAGGTGCTTGCGGTTGTGGTCAGTGCCGCGCGGACCCGCTCCAGCCGGGCTCGCACGTCCTGCGCGACCGCTGCCACTTCGAGGTTGCTGGTCATCTGCATCACGGCCACCGGGTCCATGAAAGCAACGACGAGGCCGCCAACCGCGTCCTCGCGCACGACGACGTTGCAGGGCAACAGCAGCCCGATGTCGGGCTCGGCCGACAGCGCCCGGTGCGCCAGTGGCGGATTGCATGCGCCCAGGATGCGGTAGGGCAGGCCCTCAATGCCGAGCTTGGCCTTCATCGTCGCCTGGACGTCGATCTCGGTCAGGATCCCGAAGCCTTCGGCCTTCAGCGCATCGGTCACCCTGGCTACGACCTGCGCGAAGTCCTGCTTCGGCAGGACACAGTGGAATCCATAGCCCGAGGATGCCGGCGGACGGGTCGCGGCAAGCATGCTGTTCATGGCATCGCGCTCACTTGACCGTCGATGCCGGCGGCATCCGGTCGGCCATCATGTCCATCATCGTCTGCATCATGGCCATGTGGTCGGCCATCATCTGGTGGCGCTTGGCCATGTCGGTCGGCATGCCCTTGCCGTCGCCCATCCCGGCCATCGGAGCCGCGCCGACGGACGAACCCATCATGCCCATGCCGCCCATGCCGCCAGCGCCGTGCATGGCCTGCATCTCCTTCATCATGGCCATGCCACCCTGCATCGCCTTCATGTGATCGGCCATCAGAGCCTGCCGGTCTGCGGGCGTGCTGGTGTTCACCATCTTCTGGTGCATCTCCTGCATCGCTTTCATGCGGGAATCCGGCGCCGCCATCGACCCCGATGCGCCCATCGCCATGGCTGCCGTGCTGGTAGAGGGTGACGCGGCATTCATGGGGCCGGGATTCGCGCAGGCGGCCAAGAGGGCGGCGACCGACAAGGCAGCGAGGGTGCGAAGGGTGTGCATGGTGAACTCCTGACGGGTTGGGTTGATTACGGGTCGCCAGGCCGCCTGGGAGCCAAGGTGAATGCGGTCTTCGTGGCATCGCTTGCGCAACGCGAGCGAATTCATGCGCGTGAAAGCGGGAGGCTGAAAGTACGATCAAACGTCACCGGCGTCTGTGCGGCTCCGAACCTGCACATGCCCGCTGCGTAATTCGCCGCCTCAGAATGAGCCCATCGAGGCTGCGGACGCTTGATGAGCATCAAGGCGCCCGCAATCTGATCGCTCAGCGACAGCAGCAGCCGCTGCGCGGCACCGGTTGCCCCACCGCCATCGCAGCGTCGGCGATCGGCACAGGTGTGTAGCCGGCCTCACGTATGGCGTCGCTCAGCTGGGTCCTGTCCGACTTGGTCGGCTCGATCCGGACCCGGTGCGTTGCCAGGTCGGCAGTGACCTGGGCGCCCTGGTCGATCATGCGGACTGCCTTGGTGATGCTGCCGACGCAATGTCCGCAGGTCATGTCCTGGACTTCGAAGGTAACCATCTTGCTCTCCGTTGGTTTTCGATGAGCCCACTTTCATCCTTCCTACCGTGGGAGGGTCAAGCACTTTGGGTGATCACCCTTTGGCCGGCATGTTGGCGTGGCCCGCTTGACCTTGCCATAGTGGGAAGGTCTAGACTGGTCTGCAATCAATGAGTAGACAGGATGGCGCCATGATGAACATCGGTCAGGCGGCGAGCGCGTCGGGCGTGTCGGCCAAGATGATTCGCCACTACGAAGAGTTGGGCCTGCTGCCTGCCGCACAACGAACGGAATCCGGCTATCGCCAGTACGCGCAGAACGATGTCCACACCTTGCGGTTCATCCGGCACTCCCGCGACCTCGGCTTCTCGCTGACGGAGATCGCCGAGCTGGTCAGCCTGTGGCAGAACCGCCGTCGCCCGAGTCGCCAGGTCAAGGCGCTCGCCGAGGCGCACATCAGGGAGCTGGAGCAGAAGGCAGCGGAGCTGTGGGCGATGAAGTCGGCGCTCGAACACCTCGTGCATTGCTGTCATGGGGATGATCGGCCGGAGTGCCCCATCCTGGACGGTCTGGCGGGCGCAGACACCTTGTCGTCGATGGCATCCGCCACCCAGCGCCGTGCAACTCGTGGCGCGCACCGCGTCTCGGGTTGAGTCGTAGCGCCCTGCACAGGGAACTTCCGTTGCACTGCAAGCACTGAGCTGTGAACCGATAATCCTCCCGCGTGAAGAATCTGCGCGTCGTCATCCTGGTCCTGTTGGCGTTGTTGCTCCCCGTCCGGGGCGCGATGGCCGCTGCCATGCTGTGCCCGGGAGAAGGATCTGGCGCAAGCGCTGTCGTCGCCGTTGAGGAGGGTGACGTGGCAATGCCTGCAGAGCACGGCCTGCACAACGAACAAGCCACTTCTCATCACCATCCATCTGACGGTCACGCTTCCGATCACGACAGGTCAGTCTCGGGCGGGCACCCGA
>JAYVDE010000505.1:0-24476 GCA_043749575.1 Burkholderiaceae bacterium
CAGCGCTTCCGCGCGATCATGCACGGGCTCGACCATGCTCAATCCTCAACCCTTCACTGATCGCCAAGCAGGTGTTGCGCTTGGGATTTGAAACCGCCCCCTTTGGCGTCGTTGAACCACTTGACTGTGCCTACCAACATCGTTTACTCCCGGATCTCCCTCGATTGATGAGGGCGTGAGGAAATTGTGCTGAAGGTGTCATTTCGGTGACAAGGCGGAAAGCTGGACCCGTGGAGTCATGATTCCCCCACAGGCACAACGGCGGCTGATGCAAAGGGCTGATTCACGATGCAAGGCCGCCTTTGTGACATCTGGGCAGGTCCGGCGGCGCTTTTCACACCTTGCAACTTGGGTTTGAGGCGCAATATCCGTTCAAGCCGATGGCGCTGACCATGACTCTATAGAATGAACTATGTCCGAGGAAGAACCACCCGCACCACCGCCGAAACCGCCAGCGCAGCCGCGCCGCGGCGACAACGGCGCGGTGGTGGTCGAGCGCAAGACCGCTCGTACCAAGCCGCCGCAGATGTACCAAGTGGTGCTGCTCAATGACGACTACACCCCGATGGAGTTTGTGGTCATGGTGTTGCAGCATTATTTCAAGCGTGATCTCGAATCGTCCACGCTCATCATGTTAAAGATCCATCACGAAGGTCGCGGAGTCTGCGGTGTCTTTTCCAAAGACGTCGCGGCCACCAAGGTTGAACTCGTGTCCGCCGCGGCTCGCCGCGCCGGACATCCGCTGCAGTGCATTATGGAGGCCGCATGATTGCCCAAGAACTGGAAGTCAGCCTGCACATGGCGTTTGTCGAGGCGCGCCAGCAGCGCCACGAGCTCATCACCGTCGAGCACCTGCTGCTCGCGCTGCTGGACAACCCGTCCGCCGCCGAAGTGCTCAAGGCCTGCGCGGCCAACATCGATGACCTGCGCAAGAGTCTGACCACGTTCATCAAGGAAAACACGCCCACCGTGGGCGGCACCGAAGAAGTGGACACGCAACCCACGCTGGGTTTCCAGCGGGTGATTCAGCGCGCCATCATGCACGTGCAGTCCACCGGCTCGGGCAAGAAGGAAGTGACCGGCGCCAACGTGTTGGTGGCGATCTTCGGCGAGAAGGACTCGCACGCCGTGTACTACCTGCACCAGCAGGGCGTCACCCGGCTCGATGTCGTCAACTTCATCGCCCACGGTATCAAGAAGAGCGAACCGCCCGAGCCCACCAAGGGCGGTGGCGAGTCGGGCAGTGGTGAATCCGAGAAGGAAGATACCAGCACCGACTCCGGCAAGGGCTCGCCGCTCGACCAGTTCACCCAAAACCTGAACCAACTTGCCAAGGACGGCAAGATCGACCCGTTGATCGGCCGTGAACACGAAGTTGAGCGTGTCATCCAGATCCTGTGTCGCCGGCGCAAAAACAACCCGCTGCTGGTCGGCGAGGCCGGTGTCGGCAAAACCGCCATCGCCGAAGGCTTGGCTTGGCGCATCACCCAGGGCGAAGTGCCCGAGGTGCTGGCCAACGCCACCGTCTACTCGCTCGACATGGGTTCACTGCTGGCCGGCACCAAGTACCGCGGTGACTTCGAACAACGCCTGAAGGGTGTGCTCAAGCAGTTGAAGGACCAGCCCAACTCGGTGTTGTTCATCGACGAGATTCACACGCTGATCGGTGCCGGTGCGGCGTCGGGCGGCACGCTGGACGCGTCGAACCTGCTCAAGCCCGCGCTGAGCAACGGCACGATGAAGTGCATCGGCGCGACCACCTTCACCGAGTACCGCGGCATCTTCGAGAAAGATGCCGCACTGTCGCGGCGCTTCCAGAAGGTCGACGTGGTCGAGCCGTCGGTTGAGCAGACGGTCGAAATCCTGAAAGGCCTGAAGTCGCGCTTCGAGGACCACCACAACGTCAAATACGCGCTGGGCGCGCTGGTGGCTGCGGCTGAGCTGTCGGCCAAGTTCATCAATGACCGCCACCTGCCCGACAAGGCGATCGACGTGATCGACGAGGCCGGCGCCGCGCAGCGCATCCTGCCCAAGAACAAGCAAAAAAAGACCATCACCCGCAACGAGGTCGAAGAAATCGTCGCCAAGATCGCGCGCATTCCGCCCGCCTCGGTGTCCAACGACGATCGAAGCAAGCTCAAGAGCCTGGACCGCGATCTCAAGAGCGTGGTGTTCGGCCAAGAGCCGGCGATCGACGCGCTGGCCGCGGCGATCAAGATGGCGCGCTCGGGCCTGGGTCGGCCGGACAAGCCGATCGGCTCGTTCTTGTTCTCGGGCCCCACGGGGGTGGGCAAGACTGAAGTCGCCAAGCAACTGGCCTACATCCTGGGCATCGAGCTGATCCGCTTTGACATGTCCGAGTACATGGAGCGCCATGCGGTCAGCCGGCTGATCGGCGCGCCACCGGGCTATGTCGGTTTCGACCAGGGCGGCCTGCTGACCGAGGCCGTGACCAAGAAGCCGCATTGCGTGCTGTTGCTCGACGAGATCGAGAAGGCCCACCCCGACGTCTACAACGTGCTGCTGCAGGTGATGGACCACGGCTCGCTGACCGACAACAACGGGCGCAAGGCCGATTTCCGCAATGTCATCATCGTCATGACGACCAATGCGGGTGCCGAAACCATGAACAAGGCGACCATCGGCTTCACCACTTCGCGCGAGCAAGGTGACGAGATGGCCGACATCAAGCGCATGTTCACGCCCGAGTTCCGCAACCGGCTGGACGCAACCGTCAGCTTCCGGGCGCTCGATGAGTCCATCATTCTGCGGGTGGTCGACAAGTTCCTGCTGCAGCTGGAAAGCCAGTTGCAGGAGAAGAAGGTCGAGGTCACCTTCACCGACGCGCTGCGCCAGCACCTGGCCAAGAAGGGTTTCGACCCCTTGATGGGCGCCCGGCCGATGCAGCGCCTGATCCAGGACACCATCCGCCGTGCCTTGGCCGACGAGTTGCTGTTTGGCCGCTTGGTCGACGGGGGTCGCCTGACGGTGGATGTCGATACCGAAGGCGCAGTCAAGCTCGACATCCTGCC
This sequence comes from Burkholderiaceae bacterium, assembly GCA_043749575.1. Classification (GTDB taxonomy): domain Bacteria; phylum Pseudomonadota; class Gammaproteobacteria; order Burkholderiales; family Burkholderiaceae_C; genus Pseudaquabacterium. Next base: position 3,033 of record JAYVDE010000505.1, read on the forward strand.
GCCGAAGAAGAGCGACAAGGCGAAGTCCGAGCCCACACCGGCTTGATCCTCGGCCAGGTCCGTGGTTTGAACCGTGGCCTGGACGGCCGTCATCAAGCCCGGTTAAGCCCCGGTGTAAGCCGCCGGGTCTTGCCTGTAATAGCGCGCCAGCAACCCATACATGTCGGGTTGTCTGGCGCGCATCTCTTTGGGCGTGACAAAAAAGCTTTCGCTGGCGACCGCGAAGAACTCTTCGACGCTGGTCGCGCCGTAGGGGTCTAGCAGCGTCTCGCCGCCGCCATCCACCTGGTCACAGAAGCGCTCGTAGGCTGGGTCTATGACGGCTGCCCAGGCCTCGCGTTCGGCCACATTGGCCAGCGGCGGCATGCCGTCGGCTTCGCCGTCGCCCATGTCCAGCACATGGGCAAACTCGTGGATCACCACGTTGTAGCCCCAGTCGGCCGATTCGCCCGACTCGGCCACGTCGCGCCAGCTCAGCATCACCGGGCCGCCGGCCATCGCCTCGCCCGACACCACCTCGTCCCAAGCATGCACGATGCCGTCGTCGTCGGTTGTCTCGCGCCGCGCCACCACTTCGTCGGCGTGCACCACGATGCCGACAAAGCCGGCGTAGGGTGCCAGGCCGAACCGCAGCACCGGCAGCACCGCCTGCGTGGCGATGCAGACGGCCATCGCGTCGTCGATGGCCAAGCCGCCGGCACCGGTGAATTCCTTCTGGTCGAGGAACAAGCTGGCCAGCCGGCGCAGTTCGGCCAGGTCGTCGGCTGATCGCGCAGCCAGGAAGGGCAGGCGCGCCAGCGTCAGCCGCCACAGCGCATCGGGGATGGCGCGCCGCGACAGTACGCGGGCCTCGCGGTGGGCCTGCCAGCGGCGCAACAGTGATTTCACAGGCCTTGGCTTCAACCGGGGGTGGCTGCGGCCAGGTCGAGCACGGCCAGGCCGCCGGCGCTCAGTCGCAGCGCCCGCGCCCGGGGCGGCGTGGCGTGCAGATCCCAATCGCCCAACACGTGCCGGCAGCTGCCACCGGGCAGGGCGTGCAGCGCCGGACGGTGGGTGTGGCCGTGAACCATCACCGTGGCGCCGGCCTGCGCCAACCAGTCGGCCGCGGCGAGGTGGTCGACATCGCTCCACTTCTCGGCCGGCATCGCGGCCTGGTGCCTGGTGCTGGCATCGCGCATCGCGCGGGCCTGGCGCTGGCGCTCGGCTAGCGGCAAGGCCAGGAACGCGGCCTGCCAGTCGGCGCCGCGCACCTGGGCGCGAAAGCGCTGGTAGTCGGTGTCGTCCAGGCACAGCGCGTCGCCATGCGTCAGCAGCAAGCGCTGACCGAAGCCCAGCAGCACGGTCGGGTCAGCCAGCCGCTGCACGCCGGCCTCGGCCAACAAGCTGTCGCCGACCAGGAAATCGCGGTTGCCGGGCATGAACGCCAGCAGCCGATGTTGGCTGGCGGCCTGCAGCACCGCCAGGCACTGCGCTTCAAAATCGCCGTGGCGGGCGTCGTCACCCACCCAGACCTCGAACAGGTCACCCAACATCAGCACGGCATCTGCGGTCGTGCCCAGCAGGTGGGCGCGCCAGGCGTCGAAGGTGCGTGGCTGGTCGGCGTGCAGATGAACATCTGACAGCAGATCGATGGCCTGCCAGGCCGGGTCAGCCTGGAACAGCGGGAACATCGTTCCGCTGTCGGCCAACGGTGCCAAACCCGCCGAACCCGCCGCGCCGGTGTTCAGACGATCTCGACCGCCGTGAGGATGGTCACGGCTTCCTTGGGCACGTTTTCGTGGCCGCCCTGGGTGCTGGTGGCCACGCGCTCGATCTGGTCGACGACCTCGGTGCCGGCGACCACCTTGCCGAACACGGCATAGCCCCAGCCTTGCGCACTTTCGCTCTTGAAGTTGAGGAAGTCGTTGTTGGTGCCGTTGATGAAGAACTGCGCGCTGGCCGAATGCGGCGCGCTGGTGCGGGCCATTGCCAACGTGTACTTGTTGTTCCTCAGGCCGTTGTTGGCTTCGTTCTGGATCGTGGCGTTGCTGGGCTTTTGCTGCATGTCGGCGGTGAAGCCGCCGCCCTGGACCATGAAGCCGGGGATCACGCGGTGGAAGATGGTGCCGTCGTAGTGGCCGCTGTTGATGTACGACAGAAAGTTGGCGACGGTCAACGGTGCCTTGGCGTCGTCGAGCTCGATGCGGATGGCGCCGGCGCTGGTGGTCAGTTCCACGGTTTTGGTCATGTCATTTCTCCTGGATGAGGGTGGCTTGCTGGATGGTCACGGGCTGCTTGGGCACGTTCTGGTGGCCGGCCTGGTTGCCCACCGGCACGGTCTTGATCTTGTCGACGATGTCCATGCCTTCAACCACCTTGCCGAAGACGGCGTAGCCGTTGCCGTCTTGCGCATGGGCGGCGTCGAGCCGCAGGTTGTCGCCGACATTGATGAAAAATTGCGCTGAGGCCGAATCGGGCACCGACGTGCGGGCCATTGCGATGCTGCCGCGCAGATTCGACAAGCCGTTGCGCGATTCCAGCGGGATCGGTGGCCGCGTCGGTTTTTCCTGCAGGTCGGCGGTGAAGCCACCGGTCTGGACCATGAAGCCGTCGATCACGCGGTGGAACACCACGCCGTTGTAGTGGCCGGCCTTCACGTACTGCACAAAGTTGGCGACGGTCTTGGGTGATTTTTCGGGCGCGAGTTCGATCACGATGTCGCCCATCGAGGTGGTGAGCTTGACCTTCTGCGCCCAGGCAGGGGCGGCCAGGGTCAGGGCGGCGGCCAAGATGGTGGCCAGAACCGGGATGTTCATGCGTTGACTCCGTTTGAAAAGGCGTGGGAGGCCATGAGCAGAGAATTGCGTGGTCAAGAGGGCCAGAGGTCAAAAGATCAGCGGTTGGCGGCCAGTTCTCGTACCAGGCGCAGCTTGGACTTCAGCGCGGGTTCGGCGCTGGGGCTGTTGGCGGCGGCCTCGTAGGCGCGCTGCGCCAGGCGCACGAACACGTCGCCCAGGTTCTGGTGCGCGGTGCGGTAGGTCGGGTCCAGTCGCAACGCGGTTTCCAGCAAGCTGCGGGCGCGGTCGAGCTGGCCCTTGGCGGCTTCGATCACTGCGAGGTTGTTGTACGGCTCGGGCAGGTCGGGAAAGTCTTCGTTCATGCGCTCGAACACGGCCGCCGCTTCGGCCGGGCGATCGGATTCCGCCAGCAGCACACCTTGTAGAAAACGCAGCCCGGCATCGCCCGGCCGCGCCGCCAGCGCCTGGTCCAGCCGCAGCAGCGCAGCGCGCGGCTCGCCACGGCGGAACTGCACTTCAATCTCGCGCGCCGTGGCCGACAGCTCGGCGCGCGCCGGCAGCATGCCGCCGCCCAACAGCAGGCAGACCATGGCGCAGACCGCCAACGGCCGGCCATGTTTTGGCCCCGACGGCCAAGCTAGTGGCAGCCCCTGCCGCAGCCGGTGTAACAGCCGGTGCAATGGCCCACGCGGGCAAGGCTGTGCGGCAAATAGCGGAGGTGGGAAAGCGGAGCGCAAGCAGAAGGCCAGACAGGAGGATCACAGGTTGATAGCGGGCAGCTCTGGCCCCGGCCAGCGGTGGCGGCGGGGCGGTCGTGCGGGGTCGCACCGCTATACTGATTTGATTGTATCGAGCCTTCGCAGGGCCTCGCCGCTGGCGGGCTGGGCACGACTGTCGCGACTGCCGCGACTGCCGCGACTGCCGCTACTGACGCAGACCGCGCCGCTGACCTGACACTGGCGCTGCAAGCCCCACTCCTTCTCTGTCCACGGCCGCCCTTGTTGCGGCCGTTTTCCGCATCGGCCGATGACGCTTCGCCTCCACAACACGCTGACCCGCCAGCTCGAACCCTTCGAGCCCATCACCCCCGGCCAGGTGCGCATGTATGTCTGCGGCATGACGATCTACGATCTGTGCCACATGGGCCATGCGCGGATGATGATGGCCTTCGACGTGGTCTACCGCTGGCTCAGCACCAGCGGCTACCAGGTGACCTATGTCCGCAACATCACCGACATCGAGGACAAGATCATCCAGCGCGCGGTGGACCGCGGCATCACCATCCGCGCGCTGACCGACGAGATGATTAGCGCGATGCGCCAAGACCTGGCCGCCATCGGCACCGTGGCGCCCACCCACGAGCCACGCGCCACCGATTACGTGCCGCAGATGCTGAGCATGATCGGCACCCTTGAAGACAAGGGCCTGGCCTACCGGGCCAGCGGCGGCAGGCCCGGCGGCGACGTCAATTTCGCGGTGCGCAAGTTTCCCGGCTACGGCAAGTTGTCGGGCAAGAGCCTCGACGACCTGCGCGCGGGCGAACGTGTCGCCGTGGCCGAAGGCAAGGACGACCCGCTGGACTTCGTGTTGTGGAAGGCCGCCAAGCCGGGCGAGCCCGCCGACGCCACTTTTGATGGCGGTGAACGCGGTTACGGCCCGGGCCGGCCCGGCTGGCACATCGAGTGCTCGGCGATGAGTTGCGCCCTGCTGGGTGAACGCTTCGACATCCACGGCGGCGGCATGGACCTGCAGTTTCCGCACCACGAAAACGAAATTGCGCAGAGCGAGGGCGCGCTGGGCCATCCGTTTGTCAACGTCTGGTTGCACAACGGTTTTCTCAACGTCGACAACGAGAAGATGTCCAAGAGCCTGGGCAACTTCTTCACCATCCGCGAGGTGTTGCAGAAGTTTGACGGCGAGACGCTGCGGTTCTTCATGCTGCGCACGCATTACCGCAGCCCGTTCAACTTCAGCGATCAGCTGCTGGACGACGCCCGCACGGCGCTGCGCCGCTTGTACACCGCGCTGGACGGCGTGGCAGTGCCCACCGACAACCCCGCCATCGACTGGGCGCAGCCGCAGGCCGCGGCCTTCAAGACCGCGATGGACGACGACTTCAACACGCCGGGCGCGCTGGCCGTGCTGTTCGAGCTGGCCAATGAATGCAACCGCCAGCGCTCACCTGCCAGCGCCGCGCTGTTGCGCGCGCTGGCCGCCACGCTGGGGGTCTTGCAGCAAGCACCACGCGCGTTTTTGCAGGCGGCACAGGTTTCGGGTGGGCTGGACGAAGCCGGCATCGAGCGCCTGATCGCCGACCGGGCCACCGCCAAGGCGGTCAAGAATTTCGCCGAAGCTGATCGCATCCGCCAGGGCCTGGCAGCGCAAGGCATCGAGTTGAAGGATTCGGCCGCCGGCACCACCTGGGTCAGGGCGTGAGCGTGCCCAAGCCAACGCCCGCGGCGGCCGTGATTGCGTTGCCCGTGTCGGCCGACGAGGCGCCGCTGTTGGCGCCTGTGACGGTGACGCCGCCCTACTGGGACGAAGCCTGCCGCCACCTGGCCAAGCGCGACCGGGTGATGAAGAAGTTGATCCCCCAATTCGGCGAGGCCCGGCTGCAGAGCCGCGGCGACGCCTTCACCACCTTGGCGCGGTCCATCGTCGGCCAGCAGATCTCGGTGAAGGCTGCGCAGTCGGTCTGGAACCGCTTCGCCGCCGCGGTGGGCGACCCGTCAGCCCGGCTGGCGCCGGCCGCGGTGCTGGCGCTCGACACCGCCACGCTGCGCGGTGCCGGCTTGTCGACGCGCAAGGCCGAATACCTCAGCGACCTGGCCAAACACTTCGAATCCGGCGTGGTCCACGTGACCCAATGGCAGCAGATGGACGATGAGGCCATCATCGACGAGTTGGTCGCCATCCGCGGCATCGGCCGCTGGACTGCCGAGATGTTCCTGATCTTCCACCTGATGCGGCCCAACGTGTTGCCGCTGGACGACCTGGGCCTGATCAAGGGCATCAGCCAGGGCTACTTCAGCGGCGAGCCGGTGTCGCGCGCCGAGGCCCGTGAACTGGGTGATGCGTGGGCGCCGTACCGGTCGGTGGCCACCTGGTACATCTGGCGCAGCCTGGATCCACTGCCGGTAGACTATTGATCGATTCACAATCGGCCCCGCGCATGAGCCCGCCGGGCCGCCATAGCCGCCATAGCCGCCATAGCCGCCATAAGGGTGAATTTCGCAATGCGCAGCACGAAGGTACACCCGTGAGCAAACGACACTTCCTCGACTTCGAGCAGCCGATGGCCGATCTCGACAACAAGATCGAAGAGCTGCGCTTCGTGCAGAGCGAATCGGCGGTCGACATCTCCGAAGAGATCGGCCGGCTCGACAAGAAGAGCCAGCAGCTGGCCAAGGAGATCTACTCCAACCTGTCGCCCTGGCAGGTGACGCAGATCGCCCGCCACCCGCAACGGCCCTACACGCTCGACTACGTCAACGAGATCTTCACTGACTGGCAAGAGCTGCATGGCGACCGCGCCTTTGCCGACGACCAGTCCATGGTCGGCGGGCTGGCGCGTTTCAACGGCCAGGCCTGCATGGTGATCGGCCACCAGAAGGGGCGCGACACCAAAGAGCGCGGCCTGCGCAATTTCGGCATGGCCCGGCCCGAGGGCTACCGCAAGGCACTGCGGCTGATGAAGCTGGCTGAGAAGTTCGGCCTGCCCTTGTTTACCTTCGTCGACACGCCCGGCGCCTACCCCGGTATCGGCGCCGAAGAGCGCGGCCAGAGCGAGGCCATCGGCCGCAACATCTTCGAGATGGCGCAATTGGAAGTGCCGATCATCGTCACCATCATCGGCGAAGGTGGCTCGGGTGGCGCACTCGCCATCAGCGTGGGCGACCAGGTGCTGATGCTGCAGTTCTCGGTCTACTCGGTGATCTCGCCCGAGGGCTGCGCGTCGATCCTGTGGAAGACCTCCGAGCGCGCACCCGATGCGGCCGAGGCGCTGGGCATCACAGCCCACCGCCTGAAGGCGCTGGGCATGATCGACAAGGTGGTCAGCGAGCCGGTGGGCGGCGCCCACCGCGACACACGCCAGATGGCCTCGCAATTGAAACGCGCGTTGGTCGATGCGCTGCGCCAGGTGTCGGACCTGAAGCCCAAGGACCTGCTGCAACGGCGCTACGACCGGCTGCAGGCCTATGGCCGCTACACCGACACCAAGGACCGCTGACGGCGCATGGGTCGCTTGGGCCAGGTTGGCCGCATCGGCAGTTGGGGCCACTCGACCCGTTCGGCCCTTTCGTCCCGCTCGGCCCGCTCGGCGGCAGCACCTGCCGATGTTGCCGCCCGCCGCGCCGCTGATGTCGGCTGAAGCCCCGTCCTGCGTGGCGGTGGCCTTCAGCGGCGGGCGTGATTCGCTGGCCATGTTGCACGCCACCTGCCGCGCCGCCCAGGCGCTGGGCTTGCAGGTGGTGGCGCTGCATGTGCACCATGGTTTGTTGCCCGAGGCTGACGGCTGGCTGCGCAGCGCGCAGCAGTTGTGCGCCCGCTGGCAACGCCGCAATTGGCCGGTACGGCTGCGCTGGGCCCGCCTGGACGGCGCACCGGCACCGGGCGACAGCATCGAGGCCTGGGCCCGCCGTGGCCGCCATGCCGCGTTGGACCGCTTGGCCAAGGAAGAGGGCGCCACATTGCTGCTGCTGGCCCAGCACCGTCGCGACCAGGCCGAAACCTGGTTGCTGCAGGCTTTGCGTGGCGGCGGGCCGGCCGGGCTGTCGGCCATGCCGACCGCGGTGGTCCGCGGCGGCCTGAGCTGGGCGCGGCCCTGGCTGGACCAGCCGCGCGAAGCCATCGAACACTATGTGCGCCGCTTTCGCCTGCAAGCGGTAGATGACCCGTCCAATGCCGATCCGGCCTTTGCCCGCAACCGCCTGCGCCTGCAGGTCTGGCCGGCGCTGACGGCGGCCTTCGCCGATGCCGAAACCACGCTGGCCGCGGCGGCCCGCCGGGCGCAAGAAGCCGCGGCGGCGCTGGCCGAACTGGCGGCCATCGATCTGGCGCCACTGGTCGATCCGCTGGGCCGGCTGCAGGTGGCTGGCTGGCGGCGCTTGTCTGCTGCCCGCCAGGCCAATGCGCTGCGGGCCTGGTGGGCAGCGCAAGCCGGCCGCGGTGCGCCGCAGTCTTTGGTGGCGCGGCTGCTGGCCGAGGTGCCGCCGTGCGGCGCGGCGCGCTGGCCTGCGGGTGGTGAGTGGCACTGTGTGCTCTACCGCGGCTGCTTGCAGCGCGTCGTGCAACTTGGCCAAACGCACCGCCCTGGCGCGGCCGATGCGGCGCTCGGCAGGTCGCCACCGAGGGCGATGGACTTGTCGCGCAGCGGTTGCTGGCCGGTGCCGGGTTGGCCGGGCGCGGTAGTGGTCAGCCCCGCGGTCGGTCCCGGGCTGCCGGCTGAACAACTGCGGGCAGTGCAGTGGCGTTGCCGCAGCGGCGGCGAGCAGTTCCAGCTCAAGCCGAACAGCCTGCCGCGCAGCCTGAAGAAGCAGTTTCAGGCTGCTGGCGTGCCCGAGCACCAGCGCGGCGGGCCGTTGCTGTGGTCGGCTGCGGGCCAACTGCTGTGGGTGCCCGGCCTGGGTGCGGATGCACGCCAGTGGGCACTCGCCGAGCAGCCCGCATTGACCCTGCGCTGGTGCCCCGACGAGGCTTTGTCAGCCCCCGTCAAGGCGGCCGGTTAAAATCGCGGGTTGCGCAGCGGGGCCGCGCCACGCTTGCAGATCGGAATTCAGCCGATCACAGGCACCGATGGAGCCCCTTCCGAGGGACCGCGCGTCCCTGCAACCATGGCATTGATCGTTCACAAGTACGGCGGCACGTCGATGGGCTCGCCCGAGCGCATCCGCAGCGTTGCCAAGCGGGTGGCCAAATGGGCCCGCGCCGGCCACCAGATGGTGGTTGTCCCGTCCGCGATGAGCGGTGAAACCAACCGCCTGCTGAGCTTGGCCAAGGAGGTGCAGCCCGCCCATCTGGACGCCGCCGCGATGCGCGAGCTCGACGCCATCGCCGCCACCGGCGAGCAGGTCTCGGTGGGTCTGTTGGCGCTGGCCTTGCAGGCCGAGGGCCAGCCGGCGGTCAGCTACGCCGGCTGGCAAGTGCCGGTGCGCACCGACAGCACCTACACCAAGGCGCGCATCGAAAGCATCGACGACGCTCGCGTGCGCGTCGACCTGGCGGCTGGCCGCGTGGTCATCATCACCGGCTTTCAGGGCATCGATGCGACCGGCTCGGTGACCACGCTGGGCCGGGGCGGCTCCGACACCTCGGCGGTGGCGGTGGCGGCGGCGATGAAGGCCGCCGAGTGCCTGATCTATACCGACGTCGACGGTGTCTACACCACCGACCCGCGGGTGGTGCCCGAGGCCCGGCGCATGAAGACCATCAGCTTTGAGGAGATGCTGGAGATGGCCAGCCTGGGCAGCAAGGTGCTGCAGACGCGCTCGGTCGAGTTTGCCGGCAAGTACCGCGTGCCGCTGCGCGTGCTGTCGAGCTTCACGCCCTGGGACATCGACATCGATGAAGAAGCCAAGTCGGGCACCCTGATCACTTTTGAGGAAGACGCCAACATGGAACAAGCCGTTGTCTCGGGCATCGCTTTCAACCGCGACGAAGCCAAGTTCACCGTCGTCGGCGTGCCCGACAAGCCGGGCATGGCCTACCAGATTCTGGGCGCGGTGGCCGATGCCAACATCGACGTCGACGTGATCGTGCAGAACGTCTCGCACGACGGCCGCACCGACTTCAGCTTCACGGTGCACCGCAACGACTTCCAGCGCACGAACGAGTTGCTGAAGAACACCATCGTGCCCAACACCGGCGCGGCGCAGTTCACGGCCGACCCGCGCATCTGCAAGGTGTCGATCGTCGGCATCGGCATGAAGAGCCATGCCGGCGTGGCCAGCACGATGTTTCGCACGCTGGCCGAAGAAGGCATCAACATCCAGATGATCACCACCAGCGAGATCAAGACCTCGGTGGTGCTGGACGAAAAGTACATGGAACTCGCGGTGCGCGCGCTGCACAAGGCTTTTGGCCTGGACGCACCCACCAGCCTGGCGTGAGTACGGCGCAGCGCGGGCCGGGATGGCTTGGCTTGGCTTGTGAAATCATCACCCGGCGCGGCGGCGAATCAGGTGATTTGCTGGGCTAGAATGTGGCACCTGCCCCGGAGACGTGACCGAGTGGCCGAAGGTGCTCCCCTGCTAAGGGAGTATGGGGCTTAAAACTCCATCGAGGGTTCGAATCCCTCCGTCTCCTCCAAGAAGCAAGCAAATACGGGCCTTAGCGGCCCGTTTTTTGTTTCTACCCATCAAAAAGCCCATCATCGAGTTTGATACTCGGCGCGACGGCTTGAGACGGCGCCACGCCCGCCGGCTGTCTCACTTCGGCCACTGGTGTTCGTTCGGGATTGTTCGGCGCGCCGAGGGCCGCCGCTGAAAGTCACCGCGCGCCGGAGCATCAACCTCCAGCCATGACACCAGTTCCTGACATAGCCCTGCTTCGCCAGGGCGTCCTGTACTTCCCACCGAGCCTGAACGCACCAGACCGGCCGCCGACTGCGCTGGACGCCCTGAACCTACGATTCGCGACCGTTCAGACCTGGAGTGCCTGGTCCACGGTTGGCCGGGCCGAGTTGTGGCAGTTGGTCGCGCTGTCGCTGCACTTGGACCCCGAGGGCTTGCCGTGGCGCGACTTGCCCGCGGACAAGAACGTCGCGAGCATCGCCGGGCTGTTCCGGGAGCGGATGCGCGAGGCCTTGCATGCAATCTTGATGATGTCGCTGCCGACCTTCGACTTGAAGGCTCCCGAGGGCCAATGGGTGATCAAGGTGTCCGACTTCACGCGCTGGCTGCGCAACGACGCGATTCAGCCGCCTTCGATGTTCCCGGACGGCGAGTCACGACACCACGGGCCAGAGGTGCAGGCCGCGGCGCAGCTGCGGGCGCCTCCCCAGCCGCAGGTCGAATCAGCGAGGTTAGAGCCGGCCGACTTTCTCAGGCAGTCGGATCTGATCCCGAAGATGCTCCCGTTTGCGGCGGCCACGCTTTGGCGCAAGGTCAAGAGCGGCGATTTCCCTGCGCCGGTGAAGATCTCCGTGGCGGTTACTGCCTGGCGCCGCGACGAGGTTGAGGCCTGGTTGGCCATGAAGAGTCAACCGGCCGCCGCTGCCAAGAAGAAGGTCCGCAAGTAGCGTCGAGCAGCGTGGGCGGCTATGCCTTCCTGGTTGAGATACAGCGACAAGGAAGCCCACAGGCGGAGCGCTGGGTGGCCGACGCGACAGGCGACGTTGCAGGATCGCATAGCGGGCGTCTTATCCAGGGCAAGGGGCTGACGCGTAAACCCCACAGAACAAGGGGGGCTGAGGGTCTGCCGCCTGTGCCCGGCGTGGTGCCTGTGCCACACTTCGCCTATGGCGATTTTTGTGCGCCGCAACAAATAGCCACGGTGCGCACGCGCGCCGGCAGGCCGCAAGGGAAGGATCGCCTGAATGTCTCGGGCCATTGCTGCCACAAAGGGCAGCGAACTGAACGACCAGATCAGCGTCTTGGTGACCACGGCCAGTGGCTATGTGTCTGCCGATAACTTCGTCATCCGCAGGCTTGGTGCCGAAGTCGAGAAGTTGGCCACCACCAGTGCGGCAGAGGCCAGTCTCTGTCGGGCCATGCTCGCTATGGCTCAGGGCGATTGGCCTGGCACGGAGCGCTGGTGTGCCAACGCATACCGACTGGGGGCTGCTGTAGATGCCATGGGGATTGAGTTCATTGCGCGATGCAACTTGGGTTATTTCAGCCAAGCCGCATCGATATACGCCGACCTGACCAAGCCCCGATGGGGAGTGATCAGCAAATACTTGACCCATGGGTCGATCTGTGGGGCATTCTGTGACGTTATCGCTGGCGCTCAAGCCTGCAGTGAGTTCAAGATTGAACTTGGCGATTCGCACCTGCGTGCGGTGGAGGTGGCCATGAAGGCGCATGCCGTTGTAGCCCGCTTGGGCGTGTCGGAGCAAGACGTGCAAGCCATGCTCGATGTGGCGGGTGAAGTCTTGCGAGAGCGGCGGGTGTTCTGGCTAGGTCCCAATCCGCAAGTTGCCGTGCTCGACAACGAAGACGGCGCTGGTTTGCTCTACCAGATGGAAGTGGCGGTTGATGCGCAGCAGGCCAGTGCTTTGAGCGACGAGGTGGTGATGCGCATGGTGCAGCGCGATCTCGACAAGCCCGGCTTGGCCTTCAGCTTTTTGAGCGTGGCGCCGGACTGCTGAGCGGCACCATGCCCATCCAGCCAGCTGACTTTTAGCGGTGGCGCAGGGCCTTGCCGCGTCCAGCGATGAATGCGCCTTGCGCAGCGCCACCAGTCGGGCCTATTACGCGGCTTACCATGCGTGTGATGCTTGGCATGCCGGTTTGCCTGCGCCAGGGTCGAACAAAGGCCCGCCGGGCGGCAAGCACCAGGTGTTGATCAATCAGCTGAAGTTCCCCGATTCGTCGCTTGGGGTAGACCGCAAGCAGTTGTCTCGGTTCACCAGCATCAAGCTGGATGTGATGCGCCAGCGCCGCACGCAGGCTGACTACCGCTTGAGCGACAACCCCGCCGCTCAAGAGACCACCGACCAGATCACCCAGGTTGGAGACCTGCTGGCCAAGCTGGTTTAGGGGCTGCGGTCCATTTGCTCAGCACCGGCGCGCAGCGCCATTCCCTCGGTGCTCGCTGATGCGGCGGTCACCGTTGCTCACGGCCGAGTTGGTCGCCTCGAAGACGGCCACCACCATGCTGCGGGCAGTTGATTGGACTAGCCGCACCTAGGCGAGAGGCGATCACGCTGTCCGCGGGGAGATGCTGCTGCCGATTTTGGGCCTTTCGGCAGGCATCAGCTGCAGCGGCGGCCTGGTCAAGCCGGGCAACGGCCGCTTCACGCTGGCCGCCGCCAACACCTACAGCGGTACCACGCAGGTGCAGGGCGGCGTGCTGGACTCCGTCTCCTCCAGCGCATAGCCCCAAGTGATTGAATTGCTTGGGGTTTTTGCATTTTTTGGCTTGGGTTTTTCATCAATCCACCAGCCTGAAAATGCCCACATGCTGCAGCAGCCATTGAGCTGCCGCGCCTCTACTGTCCAGGCATGAACACCTTTGCCCTGCAAGGCTGATTCATCACCGACGACCGTGGCCGACGCCACCAGTGCCGCTACCGGGTGGCCGTTAACCCAATCGCTGAAGCGGTTCAGTCCATGCTGCAGGAGGTACTCCGCATGATCAAGCGCCACCTGCTTGGGCCGGCCGGTCTCAAGGCCGACGAGGCCGAACCCAGGCTTGCATTGATTTTGTGAAGACTGCGGGCTTGCCCAGCCCGGCGCCACTGGCGGCGGCGCGGCGCGCTGCCTGGCCGGACATCCAGGCGCAGGTGCATGGTTCCAGCAGCGCCGATGAATGGCTGGGCGCGAACAAATTGCTGCTATGCACGGCGACGCGGCCGCCGCATGATGCGGTCGAGCCGCACTGCCCTCAACCGAACTTTCCACTGCAACAGGAACCCGCCATGAACACACGCAGCACCCGGATCGGCCCGCTCCTTGTTTGCTCTGCACTCACTTTGGCCGGCCCCGCCGCAGCCACCGCCACCATGGGCGGCGTGATCTCGCTGATCGGCGGCTCGGGCATCTGCAATGTCAGCGCCTTGGTGCCGCTGGACACAGCGCAAGACAAATTCCTGCTCAGCCGGGCCACTGGCTGCGTCGGCACCAGTTCAGACGCCCAGTTGCGCGGCAGCGCAGCCACCGCTTCGGTGGGCATGCGCGCCGCATCGTCGGGCAACGGCCTGGGCAGCAGCCAGGTGGCGGCGCAGGTCTACCTGGCGGACCAGTGGCAGATCAGCGTGCCGGTGGGAACGCCTTTGGGGCCTCTGACGCTGCCGGTGTCGCTGCATCTGGAAGGCAGCATCTCGCCAGCCGCGCTGGAGGCCGGGTTCGGCCGCTTTCTCGACTACGGCATGAACATCGGCGTGTTCCGTTCCTTCAGCGCACTCTCAGCCTATGGCTTCATCACCACGACGGGAGCCTTTGCGCAGACCTTCAACGGCAGCGTCACCTGGCAGTACACCGGCCAGCCCTTGCGGGCGGCGATTGAACTGAGTCTGGCTATGCAGGGCCTGAACGAAGGTGTGCTTGATTTCTACAACTCGGCAGCGGCGTCGATCCAGCTGCCGGCGGGCTATTCGGCCACCACCTCATCGGGTTTGTCGCTGGTGTTTGCGCCGGTGCCAGAGCCATCGCCTACCGCTTTGCTGGCTGCAGGCCTGGTCTTGGTGCTACTGGCGCCGCGGCTGCGCGCGAAGGCGATTGGGCTGCGCAAGGCGCAGGCCTGAGGCGCACTTCATCGGCTGCTCGCGCACGGGCTGCCGGTCCGTAATGATGCTGCCGGGGTAGCGCAACACCGTCTCGCCATCCCGCTGGTGGGGCGATCCAACTACATGCCCAGGTGCACTCGCAGCGCCGGCTTCAGTAGTGCGGCGGCTGCTCGTCGCGCAGGCTCCTGAAGGGCTCGGTGCCCGGGTCTTCGAGCGCTTGCTGGCGCAAGTCGGCCAGCTCACGCAGCAGGGCATCGATCTGCCGCTGCTGGCGCACGAGTACCTCGTTGAGTTGGTCAACCAGGTCTTCGGTGAAGCTGGCCTTGATCTCCAGGTCGGTCAAGCGTTGCATGGTCGATTTCATGCGGCAGCATCGTAACGCTGCCAACGCCAACGCCAACGCCAACGCCAACGCCAACGCCAACGCCAATGCCACCGCTGCAGCAGCTGCCGACCCCATGCCAGGGCTTGCCGGTTCAGGCCGAGTCGTCGGCGCCGCCGTAGAACTTGCGCATCCCGGCGGCCCAGGTGGCGTCGGCCATTGCCGGCCAATGGTCCTTGTCAAATCCTGGGGCGTCGGTCAGCGAATCCTTGGACACGTTCAGCGTGAAACGCTCGTTGACGGTGTCGAGTGTCAGTGCCGACCAGGGCACCGCGAACAGCTTGTCGCCCATGCCCAGCACGCCACCAAACGACAGCACCGCGTACTCGATACGGCCGCTGGCCATGTCGATCATGAACTCGCGGATGTCGCCCAGTTCTTGTCCTTCGCTGTTGTAGACAGCGTTGCCCAACAGGGTGTCGGCACCCATCAGGGCCGGGCCCGGGCCGCCGCTGCTGTTGGCATACATGCCGTACTTGTCGCGCATCACGTCATTGGTTTGCATGGTCTGTCGGTCCATTGAAGTGGGAGGCCGCCGACCTATCACCGTCGACGGTTTGGCGGGGCTGGCCGGCTCGTGCAGGCCACTGAAACCCAGGGTTCCGGGCGAACCATAGGTCGACAGCGACCCGCGCTTTGTAGGACGGGGCCGGCGCGTCCGGTAGGTGATTCACGGCCGTGTCGCAACGCACGGGCGTGTGTGTGCTGGCAGACGGAAGCGGTCCGATGGCGTCGCGCAGACTGACCCTGAAAGCTGCAAAGTTCGCCCGCTTCGCGGGTTATTTCGGTTGGATTCCGGAGCCCTGCCATGCTGTCTACCCCCGTCTTCGCCGCCGTACCCCGTGCCGCTGCACAGCCGCTTGCGCCGGACCCTGCGATTGCGCCGTCAGGTGCCCAGGGCGATGTTCTGTCAGCCGCAGGCACGCTTGACTGCATTGCGGCGTTTTACCCCGATGAAGCAGCCATGCGCAACGTGGCGCGCAGCCTGCTCAAACACCACGGACTGAAGGTGTCGAACCTGGTGTTGATGGGGCCCCGTGATGCCGAGCCCGTGCGATTCGCGCGCCAGGCGCGGCGTTGGAACGGTCGTTGGTCGGGCGGCCACCCCGACGCGCCGAGCCTGCCAGTGTTCCTCGCCAGCTTGGCCGGCTTGCTGCTGCTGGCCTTTACCGCCGGCTGGTGGGTACTGGATGGCGATGCGCCCTTGGGCTGGTTGCTGGCCGGGCTGGTGGTCTTGACGTGCGGTATGGGCTGGCTTGGCCTGCAGCTGGTCCGGCCGTGGTCGGAGCCGCTGCGAACCCGGCGCTTCGAGACCAGCGTGCGTCGCCAACTGTCGCTGGGGGCATGGGCGTTGGTGGTCCACGAAATGCCCCGCCATCGCCAAGCCGGTGCCATGGCGTTGCTGCGCGGCGCCAGCCTGCGTTGGTGTGCGGTGGCGGGGCCGACGATGCGCCTCTGATGCTGCCCGCACAATAGCAGGCTGGCCCCGCCATCCGGTGGGCGCCGCCCAACAAAACGGAGTCCAGCATGGCGATCTATGAACAGCGAACCTACACCGTCATCGTCGGCAAGATGGCCGAGGTGGTCGAGCTCTACAAGACCGAAGGTTGGCCGGCGCTGGCTCAGCACTCGGCCCGGCTGGTGGGTTACTTCACCGGCGATATCGGCGCGCTGAACCAGCTGGTCCACCTGTGGAAGTTCAACGATGACGCCGACCGGCGCACCTTCTGGGCCGCCGTCTTCGCCGACCCGGTGTTCATGGCCTTCGCCCGCAAGCTGCGGCCGCTGCTGGCGTCGCAGGAGAACAAGCTGCTGCTGGCCGCGCCCTGGGGACCGCAGCCCTGACCGCCCGGCCCGCCGTGCGAGGATGACGGATGAACAAGCCCATTGACGTGGTCGTTTTCGGCGCCACCGGCTTCACCGGTCGCTTGGTCGCCGAGGTCTTGACCGCCCGTGGTGCCGCAGGCCAGGGCTTGGCCTGGGCGATGGCCGGCCGCAGTGCGAGCAAGTTGCAGGCGGTGCGGCGTGCCATCGGTGCCCCCGACAGCCTGCCGCTGATCGAGGCTGACGCGACCGACCCCGCCGCGCTGGCCAGGCTGGTGGCGCAGGCCCGGGTGGTCATCACCACCGTGGGGCCCTACCAGCGCCATGGCGAAGCCCTGGTCAAAGCCTGTGCGCAGGCCGGCACCGACTACGTCGACCTGTGTGGCGAGCCGGTGTGGATGGCCCGGATGATCCCGCTGCTGCAGGCGCCGGCGCAGGCCAGCGGTGCACGCATCGTGTTTTCTTGCGGCTTTGATTCGGTTCCCTTCGACCTGGGTGTGGTGTTTTTGCAGGCCGAGGCGCAGCGGCGCTTTGGTGCACCGCTGGCCCGCGTGCATGGCCGCGTGCGTCGCATGAAGGGGGGCGCCTCGGGTGGCACGGTGGCCAGCCTGCTGGCCACGCTTGACGAGATCGAGCGCGACCCTGCCGCCGGCCGCACGATGGCCGACCCTTTTGCGTTGACGCCGGGCTTTCGCGGCCCCACGCAAGCCGATGGTGACGGCGCGGTCTACGACGATCTGGCGCAGTCGTGGACCGGGCCCTTCTTCATGGCGGCCATCAACACCAAGAACGTGCACCGCAGCAATGCGCTGCGCGGCCATCCCTGGGGCACCGATTTTTGCTATGACGAGCGCCTGCTGCTGGGCGATGGTCTGGCGGGCCGCGCCAAGGCCGAGTTGCTGGCCGGTGCCACGCGGCTGCAAAACGGACTGCTGGCTTTCGGTGCCAGCCGCCGCTTGCTGGGCCGGCTGGTGCTGCCGCAGCCCGGCCAGGGCCCCAGCCCGCGCCAGCGCGAGGCCGGCAGCTACGACCTGCTGTTCATCGGCCAAACCGCCGACGGCCGCGTGCTGCGCGCCACGGTGCACGGCGACGTCGACCCGGGCTATGGGTCGACGTCGAAGATGATCGTCGAGGCCGCGTTGTGCTTGGTGCAAGACATTGACCGCGGCCACACCGCTGGCGGCGTCTGGACGGCCGGCGCGGCGATGGGACTGGCGCTGCTGCGCCGGCTCGAAGCCAACGCCGGCCTGAGCTTCAAACTGGTGGATTGAGCGCATGGCCAAGCCCGTACCGCGCCTGAACCCCGAAGATATCCAGCGGGTGATCGCCACTGCCTGGGACGACAAGCCGCCGTTTGATGCGGTGCTGCGCCAGCATGGCCTGAACCATGGCCAGGTGGTGCAGTTGCTCAAGCGCGAGCTGACCCCCAACGCCTACAAGGTGTGGGTCGCCCGCACCAAGGGTGGGCCGGCGCCAGCCGCACCGCGCCGGCCGGCCGGCAAAGCAAGCCGTTAGGGGCCGGCTCAGCCGGCCCTCAAGCTCAACCGGCTTCGCTGATCACGGGCCTGCCGTCACGGCCCAGGCCGCCGGCCAAGCCGTGCGCCGCAGCCTCGCCGCGCAGCATCGCGTACAGCGCCATGTCGCACAGCTCGCCGTGGCGGTCGCGCTCGTGCTGGCGCAGCAGCCCTTCGAACTGCAGGCCCAGTGACGCGGCGAAGTGCAGGGCGCGGTGGTTGCGCGCATCGCTCATCGCCTCCAGCCGCTCGAAGCCCAGGCCAAAACACATCGCCATCACCGCGTGCACCGCTTCCCGCATCAGGCCGCGGCCGGCGCGGCGCTGGTCAGCCACGTAGCCGATCTCGCCGCGCGATGCGGCGAAGTCGATGCTGTGCACGTCGATCCGGCCGGCCCAGCCACCGTCTGCCAGTTCGAAGACATGGAAGGCCAGGTCTTCGCCGGCCGCCCGACTGCGTGCGTCGTCGTCGCAGAAGCGCCGCGCCCAGGCCACATCGCGCGGCCGCAGCCCCCAGTTCACGTAGACCAGGCTGGGCGCCGACGCGTTGACGCCCTCGGCAAACGCCGTGGCATGGGCGCAGCCGTTGGGCGCCTCCAGCCGCAGCCGCCGGGTCTGCAGCGTGGCCGGCGCGCCGGAGATGCTCAGCCGCGGCGCGGCCAATCAGATGACGCCGTCGCGGCGCAAGGTGGCCAGTTCGGCGGCGCTGTAACCCAACTCAGTCAGCACGGCGTCGGTGTGCTCGCCCAGCGTGGGCGGGCGCAGCCGCGGCACGGGCTGGGTCTCGGTCATCCACAGCGGCACCGCGGCGATTGGCGCGGGCGCCGACAGGCCAGGGTAGTCGGTGTCTTGCAGCAGGCCAAGCGCCTGCACTTGCGGATGGTCGAGCACCTGCTGGGGCGACAGCACCGGCGCGCAGGGGATCATCGCGTCACCCAGGATGGCGATGATGTCGTCGGTGCTGCGCTCGGCGCACCAGCGCGCCATGCGCTCGCTGATGATCGGGCCGTGGCGGCCGCGGTCGTCGTCGTCCTTGAAGCGCGGGTCGTCCAGCCACTGCGGCTCGCCCGGCGCTTGGCCCATCAGCTTGGCCCAGCGCTTGAACAGCGGGTTGCCGGTGACCGCCACCTGCACCTTGCCGTCGCGCGTGCTGAACACATCCATCGGCCCCGAGGTCTGGCCGCGGTTGCCGGTCGGCACGCGGTTGATCTGGGTGATCGCCTGCTCGATCAGCGCCGGGTTGGTGAAGGTGACGGCGGTGGCCAGCAGCGCGCCAGTGACCATCTGGCCCTTGCCGGTTTTCTGCCGCTCCATCAGCGCAGCCATGGTGCCGAAGGCACAGTGCAGCGCGGTGCCGAAATCGACCCAGGTGACGGCGGCGCGGTAGGGCTCGTCGGGCTGGCCGGTCATGTACATCGCACCCGACATGGCCTGGGCCACGCCGTCAAAGCCGACATGGCCGCTCAGCGGGCCGACCGGGCCGTAGGCGGTGTTGGTGACGAAGATGATGTCGTCGCGGTAGCCGCGCAGCGTGTCGTAGTCCAGCCCGGCGGCTTTGAGCGTGGCAGCCGGCATGTTGGCGATCACCACGTCGGCGCTGCGCACCAGCCGGGCCACCACGGCGCGGCCAGCGGGCGATGCCGGGTCCAGCGTGATCGAGCGCTTGTTGCGGTTGATCATCAGGAACAGCGCACCCACGCCGCCGCCCACCTGGGCCGGAAAACGGTCTTCGCTGCCGCTTCGCTTCTCGACACGGATCACGTCGGCGCCGTACTCGGCCAGCAGCGTGGCGCAATAGGGGCCGGCGATGTAGCGGCCAAAGTCCAACACCCGAACACCTTGCAGCAATGCAGTCATCGAAAATCCGTCATGGTGGAAGTTGAGTGGCAATATGGCATGCCGGGCGATTTCAGACCATCGGGTATGCGACAAGCTCCGCATCGCCGAGCCGAACCGCCAGACCGCCCGACCGATTTGCCGTCCGCCCGCCCGCATCCACCAACGCACGAATCCACCAGCTCCCGGAGAACCGATGACCGTCAAACCCGAATCGCTGGGCCTCAGCTCACAACGCCTGGCCCGCATCGACCGCTTTATCCAAGACAAATACATCGCCAGCGGCCGCCTGCCGTGTGTGCAATTGCAGGTGGCGCGCCAGGGCCAACTGGTGCACCAGACGGTGCTGGGCCAGGCCAATCTGGAGACCGGCGCGGCGATGGCCGAGGACAGCATCGTGCGCATCTACTCGATGACCAAGCCGATCACCAGCGTTGCCTTCATGATGCTGGTCGAACAAGGCCTGGTGGCGCTGGACGACCCGGTGCACCGCTTCATCCCGGCCTGGAAGCACCTGGGCGTGTACGTGGCCGGCCTGCCCGGCGCCTTCCAGACCCGTCCCACCGACGCGCCGATGCGCATGATCGACCTGTTGCGCCACACCTCGGGCCTGACCTACGGCTTCCAGACCCGCACCAATGTCGACGCCGCCTACCGCAAGGGCCGGGTCGAGCCGTTTGAGCAGGCTGAGGGCCTGGCGGGTTTTGTCGCCGCGCTGGGCCAGTTGCCGCTGGAGTTTTCACCCGGCACGGCCTGGAACTACTCGGTGGCCACCGACGTGCTGGGCTACCTGGTTGGCCAGATCTCGGGCATGCCGTTCGAGGACTTTTTGCAGCAGCGCATCTTCGGGCCGCTGGGCATGGTCGATACCGCTTTTCATGTGTCAGACGACAAGGCGGCGCGCTTTGCCCAGTGCTACGTCAACTCTGCCGCCGGCAAGCTGACGCCGATGGGCGGCCGCAGCTTTCGCGAGCCCACCGCGTCGCCGTCGGGCGGTGGCGGGCTGGTGTCCACCGCCGCCGACTACATGCGCTTTTGCGAGGCCCTGCGCTGCGGCGGCGCGCTGGGCGAGGTGCGCTTGCTCGGCCCCAAGACGGTGGCGCTGATGCGCGCCAACCACCTGCCGGGCGGGCGCGACCTGGCCGACATGTCGGTGTCGCTGTTCTCCGAGGCGAGCTACCAGGGCGTCGGTTTTGGCCTGGGTTTTGCCATGACCACCGATGTCGCCAAGACCGGGCTGGCCGGCTCGCTGGGCGAGTACTGGTGGGGCGGCGCGGCCTCCACCGCGTTCTGGATCGACCCGGTCGAGGACATCAGCGTCGTCTTCCTGACCCAGTTCATGCCGTCCAGCCTGTACCCGATCCGGCGTGAGTTGCGCACCCTGATCAATGCGGCGGTGCTTGACTCGAAGGCTTGAGAAGCACCCCGGGGCAACTGTCACGGGACGGCGCCGCCCGGCTCAGCGCTCCACGCCCCAGACGCTGTAGCGCACCGCAGCGGCGGTGCCCAGCCCGTAGGCCACCATGCCCACCGCCACCAGTGCAAAGATCGTCCAGGCGGGGGTTTTCGCTGCCGCCAGCAGCGCGCCACCGGCGGCCACCAGCACCAGCCGCAGCGTGCCGGCCAGCACCGGGCCCACCACCTTGCCGGCGCCCAAGGACGAGAAGTACAGGCTCAAGCCCAGGCCAAACACGCCGTAGCAGGGCCCGGCCCAGCGGAAGTA
>JAYVDE010000506.1:0-24422 GCA_043749575.1 Burkholderiaceae bacterium
GCCAGCAGGCGGTCGCTGAGGTAAGCCTGCAGGTCCAGCTCGAACCCCTTGCCGGTGGCCTTCTTGGCGTTGAGCAGGATGTTGGCGTTGCCAGCGCCGCCCACCGCGGTGAGTTGAAGATCCTTGACGTCGTAGTGGAAGACGCCGAAGTTCAGCCGAGCGCGGCGATTGAACAGGTCGGCCTTGACGCCGGCCTCGTAGGACATATTCGTTTCCGGTCCGGCCACCGACTTGGCGTTGAACGCGCCGGCACCCTGCACGCTGCTGGCGCGAAAGCCGCTGGCCGCACGCGCGTACAAGTTGGTGTCCTGGTCGAGTTTGTAGTTGCTGGCGAGGTCCCAGCTGAGCTTGTTGTCCTTGGGCGACGCCGCCAGATTGCCGCCGGGTTCGAGCGCTGCCAGTTGCGCCAGCGTGCACTTCGGCGGTGCAGGAATGGCCCCGATTGTCGGGCCGACGCAAGGCACGAAGCCCGAGTTGCTGTAGTCCTCGACGTCGAACTGCTTTTTGTCCTGGGTGTAACGCAGGCCGCCGCGCAACTGCAGCTTCGGGCTGAGATCGTAGGTGAGGGCGCCGAACAGCGCGTAGGCGTCGTTGGTCTGGCGCACCCGTTGGTAGCCGTCTTGCGGGTTGCCGGGGGCCAACGAGTTGTAGCTGAAGCTTTCGACCTTGTAGGCTTCATGAAACAGATAGGCGCCGGCTTGCCAGTTCAGCGTGCCGGCGTTGCTGGATTCAAGCCTGAACTCCTGCGTCCACTGCTGGTGCTTGGGGATGCCGTCGGCCGATTCAGCGGCAAACGGGATCACCCCTGGGCCGCTACTGGGCAGGAATGCCGCGCCGAAACCGCCATCGATGTCACCGCGGCTGTAGGTGCGCACCGCCTCATAGCCGGTGATCGAGTGCAACGCCAGGCCATTGCCCAGGGCCCAGCGCAAGCGCAAGTTGGCGCCGTAGTTCTGCAGCTCAGATTGATTCTTGCCGTCGAACGACACCTTGCTCGCATCGAAGCCGGGCACCAAGTCGTTGCTGCCGGGCTGGATGATGTTGGCGCGGAACAAGCGGGCCGAGCCGTTGTAGTCACGCACATGCACGTTGCCCAAGGCGCTGAAGTGCTGGCCCGGCTCGTACAGCAGTTGCACGCGCAGCGCGTTGTCGCGGTAGCCCTCCAGGTGCTGGGTGGGGCCGGCGGCGTAGGTGTTGTTGACCCAATCGTCTCGCGTCTGGCTCAGGGCCGACACCCGCAGCGCCATGTCGGACGACAGCGGCACGTTCACCGCCGCTTCGGCGTTGACGGTGTTGTAACTGCCCCAGGAGATGCTGCCGTAGCCCTCCATCTTCTTGACCGACGGGCGGGTGGAGTCGAACTTGACCACGCCGGCGGGCGTGTTGCGGCCGAACAGCGTGCCCTGCGGGCCGCGCAGCACCTCGATGCGGTCGAGGTCGAAGGCCGGGAAGCCCTTCAGGATGGGGTTCTCCTGCACCACGTCGTCATAGACCAGCGACACCGGTTGTGATGCGTTGAGGCGGAAATCGGTGTTGCCGTAGCCGCGGATGTAGAAACGTGGAAAGGCCCGGCCGAACGACGATTCGATGTTCAGGCTGGGCACGCGGCCGGCCAGCATGCGCAAGTCTTGGCCGCCGGTGTTCAGGGCTTCCAGCAGGTCGCTGCTCAACACGCTGATCGAGCTGGGCACGTTCTGCAGGTTTTCGACGCGGCGCTCGGCGGTCACCGTCACCGTCTGCAACTGGCCGGCTTCGGCCGCGCTCTGGGCCAGGGCGGTGGGCGCGAACCCGATGGCGGTGAAGGCAAGCGACAGCGCTGCCACCAGGGGATGAGTGCGAAGAACGGCAGACCGGTTCATGGCTGAAACTTCCTCAAAGGGGGTTCGATGCTGGGGTGACGCAAGCTGCGTGCCCGGCGGGCGGTGCAGCTCGGCCACGATGGCTGTGCGCTGATGGTGCGCTGGTGGTGCGCTGGTGGCGCGCCAAGTGAAGTTTTGTGGCTCAGCGGATTCTGCACGGCCCGCCCCTGGCGGCGCTGACCAGCTTCACCGGTGCCGCCGGCGGTGTTGCGCCGATGGCACGGCGCGGAGGGCGCCGCGCCGATGGCGCAGCGCGGATGACCCGGCGCCGGTGGCGCGTGCGCCTCAGCCGGTGGCGGGCTCGCTGGCAGCGCCGAAGGTGTCGGCAAAGCTGAACCACAGCGAGACGTAGAACGCCGCCGAGAAGATCAGCCCGATGGGCAGCGTGAGGATGCCCAGCGCCTGGCGGGCGCCGAACAGGCTGCCCAGCAGCGCCACCAGCCCGGCCACGGCCAGCATGGCTGCTGACCAGCCCAGCAGGTAGACGGCAAACGCGCCACGGGTGCGCCAGAGCGCCACCGTGCTGGAAAACAGCGCCTGCAGCGCACCCTGGCCGCCCCAGTGCACCAGCGCCGGCGCATGCCAGAACGGCACCGACAGCAGCCCCGCCAGGCCGATGCGCACCAGCATGCCCTGCAGCAAGCGCGGGTCGGCCAGGATGGCCTGCAGCGCGGGCGATGCGGTGCCGGCACCGCCGCTGGCGGCCATTTCGCGCTGCAGCGCCTCGAACAGGCCGGCGTCGACCCAGTCGGCGGTGGTGATGACCGCCATCGACGCCAGCGCATAGGCGCCGCACAAGCACCACTGCGCCTTGCGCTGCGCCCGGTCGGGGTGGCGCAGGCCTTCGATCAGCTGCATCGCGTGGACCGGGCCGCCCGCGGCGGCGCTGCGGCTGGCGATCATGAAGCCCAGGCTCAGCATCGGCAGCAAGGCCATGCCCAGCATGCCGCCGAGCACGGGCACCAGCGCCATCAGCAGCAGGATGGCAAACAGGAAGAAGGTGAACAGGCCCACAAAAGCTAGCGGCCGGCGTGCCCACAGCGCAAAGCCCTGGCGCAGCCATCGAAGCCCCTGGCGTGGCGCCACCGGGTGAAGTTGAAGTCCCATGCGGGTGATTGTCTGGTGTCTGGTGAAAGGGGCCGGCGGGATTGCCGGCGATGGGTTCTCAAGCGCTGAAGCTTTCAAGCGCCTGAGGAATAAAAGCCTGAGGGACACACGCCAGGGCGCCGCCTCGTATCGCCCTGGCGGGCGCGCTCAAGCGGCGGGGTGCCAAGGCGTGGTGACGCGCGAGCGCAGCACCCGCTCAAAGTGGCCGGGGTCTTTGGGCTTGAGCAGCGCGGCCTCACGCGGCAGGTGCCAGTCGGCCAGCCGCGACAACCAGAAGCGCAGCGCCGCCGCACGCAACAGCGCGGGCAGCAGGCGCTGTTCGGCCGTGCTCAGTGGCCGTTCTTGCTGGTAGGCGTCGACCAGCGCCTGGGCGCGGGCCTCGTCCAGCGTGGCGTCGTTGGCGTCCAGGCACCAGTCGTTCAGGCAGACCGCCAGGTCGTAGGCGAAGGTGTCGTTGCCGGCAAAGTAGAAGTCAAACGCGCCGGTGAGCTTTTCATGGCCTGGCAGGCCGTCGAACAACACGTTGTCGCAGAACAGGTCGGCATGCACCGCGCCCCGCGGCAGTGCGGCGCAGGCGGGCGACGCGGCCAACTGCTGCTGGAAGGCCATCTCGTCGATCAGCAGCGCCTGCTGGTCGGGGCGCAAGAACGGCAACAGCTGCGGCGCCATCACCTGCCACCAGGCCAGGCCGCGCAGGTTGGGCTGGTGCAGCGCAAAGTCGGCAACGGCGCCATGCAGCCGGGCCAGCAGATGGCCCAGTTGGGCGCAGTGGTGCAGGTCGGGCGCCAGTTGGTGGTGGCCGGGCAACCGGGTGACCAGCGCGGCCGGCTTGCCGGCGACCTGGTGCAGGATCTGTCCGTTGGCATCGGCCCGCGGCTCGGGCACCGGCAGGCCGCGGCGGGCCAGGTGTTGCATCAGCCCCAGGTAGTACGGCAGTTGCCCGGCGGGCAGGCGCTCGAACAGCGTCAACACCCAGTCGCCGGTGGTGGTGGTGACAAAGTAGTTGGTGTTCTCGATGCCCGCCGGGATGCCCTGCAACTGCAGCAAGCTGCCGACGCCCAGGCGCCGGGTGAGGGCGCTGGCCTCGGCCGGCACGACTTCAGTGAAAACGGCCATCTTGGGGAAAGGGCAGGGCAGGCTGGAAAAGGAAGCGCGCAACGGCCTGAGATCAGAAGGTCAGCACCGGCCAGAGGCTCTGGCCAACACCCTCGCGGCCCTTGGACGGGTCGCTGCCGGCCGGTGCGGTGCGGATCTCGTACGGCCGCGCACCTTCACCCTTGGGCTGGATGGTGATGCGCTGGGTCTGGCCGCGCACGCGCAACTCGTCGATGCGCACCTGGTCGTCTTCGGCCACCAGCTGCTGCACGCGCGGCTCGGCGGACTGGGTGCCGGCCAAACCGGCGCAGCCCGCCAGCGCCAGCAGCCAGCTCAGCAAGGTCAGCGGCAACAGGGTTTTCATGACGTGATTCTAGGAGGCTGGCGGGCCCCGGCTGAGATCGGATTCGCACCGACAATCATGCGATGAGCGACGCCCCCACGCCACCGAGCACCCCCGCACCCCGCGCCAACCCGGCCGCTGCCGTGGCTGACCGGCCCACCCTGCTGCTGGTCGACGGCTCCAGTTACCTGTACCGCGCTTACCACGCGATGCCCGACCTGCGCGGCCCCGACGGCTTCCCGACCGGCGCGATCCACGGCCTGGTGGCGATGATGAAGCGGCTGCGCGAGCAGATCATCGGCAGCGGCCAGGGCGGCCACGCAGCCTGCGTGTTCGACGCCTCGGGCCCGACCTTCCGCGATGCCTGGTACGACCAATACAAGGCCCAGCGCGCGCCGATGCCCGACGACTTGCGCAGCCAGATCCCGGCTATCCACGAGGTGGTGCGCTTGCTGGGCTGGCCGGTGCTGGAAGTGCCCGGCATCGAGGCCGACGACGCCATCGGCACGCTGGCGCGGGTGGGCGCGGCGGCCGGCCACCAGGTGGTCATCTCGACCGGCGACAAGGACCTGGCGCAGTTGGTCACCTCCGAAGTCACGCTGATCAACACGATGAGCAACGAGCGGCTCGACGTTGCCGGCGTCAAGGCCAAGTTCGGCGTGCCGCCCTCCGCAATAGTCGACTACCTGACGCTGGTCGGCGACACCGTCGACAACGTGCCGGGGGTCGAGAAAGTGGGCCCCAAGACCGCTGCCAAGTGGCTTGCCGAGCATGGCTCGCTCGATGGCGTGATCGCCGCGGCCGGCAGCATCAAAGGCGCCGTGGGCGAGCATCTGCGCCGTGCGCTGGACTGGCTGCCGCAAGGCCGGCGCCTGGTCACCGTGGTGACCGACTGCGACCTTAGCGCGCACCTGCCCGGCTGGCCCGGGGTGGAAGGGCTGGCGCTGCAGCCGGTCGACGAGGCTGGCCTGCTGGATTTTTACCAGCGCTACGGCTTCAAGGCCTGGCGCAAGGAGCTGGAAACTGCGCGGGGTGTTGTGCCTGCCGGCACCACGACGCCGGCGGCCGCGGCCGCAGCCGGACCGTTTGATGCCGCCAGTACCGGTAAAGGTACTGGCGCCGCCGCCACGCTGCCCGACAACAGCGCGCTGGCCCGCCGCTACGAGACCGTGCTCGACCGCGATCAGCTGGCGACTTGGCTGGATCGCCTGCGCGCCGCGCCGTTGGCCGCGCTGGACACCGAGACCGATTCGCTCGACCCGATGCGCGCCCGCATCGTCGGCATCAGCTTCGCGGTGCAGCCGGGCGAAGCGGCCTACGTGCCGCTGCGGCACGACTTTCCCGGTGCGCCCGACCAGCTGCCACTGGACGAAGTGCTGGGCCTGTTGCAGCCCTGGCTGGAGGACGCCAGCGCGGCCAAGGTCGGCCAGAACATCAAGTACGACAGCCATGTGCTGGCCAACCACGGCATCACCGTGCGCGGCTGGCAGCACGACACGCTGTTGCAGAGCTACGTCTTCGAGGCCCACCTGGGCCACAGCCTTGAAAAGCTGGCCGAACGCCACCTCGGCCGCAAGGGCCTGAGCTACGAAGAACTGTGTGGCAAAGGTGTCAACCAGATCTGTTTCAGCCAGGTCGACATCGAGCGCGCCACCCAGTACAGCGGCGAGGACAGCGAGATGACGCTGCAAGTGCACCAGACGCTGTTTCCCAGGATTGCCGCGGTGCCCGGGCTGCTGCACGTCTACCGCGACATCGAGATGCCGGTGGCGATGCTGCTGCAGCGCATCGAGCGCCACGGCGTGTTGATTGATTCGGCGCGGCTGGCTCAGCAAAGCCAGCAGCTGGCCGAGCGCATGGTGCAGCTGGAGCAGCAGGCCTACGAGATCGCCGGCCAGCCTTTCAACCTGGGCTCGCCCAAGCAGATCGGCGAGATTCTCTTCGTCCAGCTCGGCTTGCCGGTCAAGAAGAAAACCGCCAGCGGCGCACCCAGCACCGATGAAGAAGTGCTGCAGGAACTGGCCGCCGACTACCCGCTGCCCGCACGCATCCTGGAGCACCGCAGCCTGGCCAAACTCAAGGGCACCTACACCGACAAGCTGCCGCTGATGGTCAACCCCGCCACCGGTCGGGTGCACACCAACTATGCGCAGGCGGTGGCGGTGACGGGCCGCCTGAGCAGCAACGACCCCAACCTGCAGAACATCCCCATCCGCACCGCAGAAGGCCGGCGGGTGCGCGAGGCCTTCATCGCGCCGCCGGGGCACGTCATCGTCTCGGCCGACTACAGCCAGATCGAGCTGCGCATCATGGCCCACATCAGTGGCGACCCGGGCCTCACCCGGGCCTTCGCCGAAGGCCTGGACGTGCACAAGGCCACCGCCGCCGAGGTCTTCAACACCAGCGTCGACGCCGTGACCCCCGAGCAGCGGCGTTACGCCAAGACCATCAACTTCGGCCTGATCTACGGCATGGGCGCCTTCGGCCTGGCGCAGGCGCTGGGCATCGACCAGAAGACAGCCAAGGATTTCATCGAGCGTTACTTCGCGCGTTTTGCCGGCGTCAAGCGCTACATGGACGAGACCAAGGCCAGCGCGGCCGAGACGGGTTATGTCGAGACGCTGGTCGGCCGCCGCATCGAGCTGCCCGAGATCCGCGGCGGCAACGGCCCGCGCCGCGCCGGCGCCGAGCGGCAAGCCTTCAACGCGCCGATGCAGGGCACCGCGGCCGACCTGATCAAGCTGGCGATGATCGCGGTGCAGGGCGCGCTGGACTCAGGCGGCAAACAGACCGCGATCGTGATGCAGGTGCACGATGAACTGGTCTTCGAGGTGCCCGAGGCCGAGCTGGCCTGGGTGCGCCAGCAGGTGCCCGCGCTGATGGCCGGCGTGGCGCAGTGGAGCGTGCCGCTGCTGGCCGAGCTGGGGGTGGGGCCGAACTGGGAGCGGGCGCACTGAAACGGGAGGCGGCTGCAGCAAGCGCCAACGCCCCCAGCCTCAAACCTCAGAACGTTGACCCGACAGCCCCGTCAAGCGGATCGGAGAGGTGCACGATGTCGTCGAGATGGTAGCGCTCGACCTTGCGGTACAGCGTGCTGCGCGATACGCCGAGTGCGCGAGCCGCTTGCGCCAGATTGCCATGCGCGCACTTCACCGCCCGCACGATAGCCAGCCGCTCGGCGTCTTCCAGGCTGGTTGCCGAGGCAGCGACAGCCGCTTCTGGCGGACTGCCGGCGGCGCCGACGCTGTTGCGAATTTCGTCGGGCAGTTCGTCGCTGTCAACGACGAAGTCGCTGCTCGTCAACAACAGGTTTTCGACCACGTTGCGCAGCTCTCGCACGTTGCCGGGCCAGCTGTAGGCGCGCAGCATCGTCAATACGTCGCGGCCGAAGCTGCGGCTGGCGATGTTGTGACGGGCTGCCAAGACCCGGTTGAAGTGCGCTGTCAACAAGCCAATGTCGTCGTCGCGCTCACGCAGCGGTGGCACATGCACGCTGGTGACGCAGATGCGGTGGTACAGGTCGCGCCTAAAGCGCCCGCTCTCGACCTCTTTGAGCAGGTCGCGGTTGGTCATGGCCAGCAGGCGTACATCAACACGTCGTGGCTTGGTATCGCCGAGCCGGCACACCAAACCGTCTTCAAGGGCACGCAACAGCACCGGCTGCAATTCGAGCGGCAGCTCGCCGATTTCGTCCAGGCAGAGCGTGCCGCCGTGGGCCAGCTCAAAGCGGCCAGCGCGCCCCTCGGCGGTGGCACCGGTGTAGGCGCCACGGACGTGACCAAACAGCTCACTGCCAATCAGCTCTTTGGTGGTGGCGCCACAGTTGAACGTGACGAGGGGGCCGCTGCGTTGCTCATCACCGTGAATGCCGCGCGCAAAAATCTCTTTGCCGACACCGGTTTCGCCTTGAATCAGCACCGCTACACGCTTGCCGCTGAGCCGCCGGGCCCGGTCAATGGCCGAGATCAGCGCCTGGCTGTGGCCGATCAGGCCGCTGAAGCTGCTGAGCGGGGTATCCATTGGCGTGCTGCCGCCATGGCGGCTGTCCGGGCCTGCGACGGCAGCGGTGCTCAGTGTTGCTGCGCTCACTGCACGCGACCGGAGCGGCACCATCAACACAGCGCCAATCTCAGTGCCGTCAACACGCACCGGATGCAGCCACTCGGGACGGATGGCCTCGGGCAGGTGGCGCGCCCACTCGTGGGCCTGGTGCCCGGCCTCAAGCCCGGGCAGGCGCGAGCCAAGGCGCAACTCAACATCCGGCAGGTTGCCGCTGATGTGGATCAGCAGGCCATTGCGGTCGAGTGCCAATTGGGCCATCACGCTGCCGGGCGCGCCAAACTTCATGCAGGCCTCCAGCAGCACGATGTGCTCACGGCGGCTGCGGTCAGACAACACGGCTTCGATCTGGCGCGCAGCGGTGGTGGCGAGCACCAGATTGCTGCGCTGAAAGGTGGCGGGTGGCCCGGAGATATCGATCACGCCCAGCATCTGATCGGTACCGGGCAGGAATATCGGTGCGGCAGCGCAAGTCCAGTGCTTGATACCTTGGGAATAATGCTCGGCGGCATGCACCTGCACCGGCCGACGCATCGCCAATGCGGTACCGATGCCGTTGGTGCCCACCACGCTCTCGTGCCAGTGGCCGCCTTCGATCAGATGCACATCCTGCGCGGCCTCTTGGGTTTGCATGTCACCGACGACTTCGAGCACGACGCCATTGGGGTCGGTCAGCAGCATCATCGAACCGGAGTTCTCAAGCAGGTGCGCCGAGGTCATGAACAAGCTTTGTGCCGCCCACAGCAAATCATGGTTTTGGCGCCGCAGTCGCGCCAAGGCCTCACCTTGCAGCGTAAGAGGGGCTAACCGGGTGCCGGGCGCCACACCGGCGCGCTGACTGCGTTGCCATGACGCCAACACCAGTTTGGGGACGGCGGTGTGTGCCAACGGCTCACCGGTGACAAAGCACTCCCAGGCGGCCATGACCTGGCGTTCTGCGGCGGGCTCAAGTGCGGGTTCGGGTACGGCCGTGCGGCTAAAATCGCCGGCGGCAATCAGCCGGCCGGGGGTGTGGTTCGGATGGATGGATGTCTCCTTGAACGCCTTGTGCAGCGCGGGGGCGCGCCAAGCGTTGCCATCGTCAAGTAAGCTGGTCGTGGGTAACGTCCAGTGCACACAATCATTTTTTTTATATCGCCGGATTATCTTTCAATGTTGGGCTCAGCGCACCGTCGGCAGGGCGCGCATTGGCGAAAAAGCGATCCACGCCAGCAAGGCGCTGCACAACAGCGCCAAGGCGGCGATCACAAACCGCCAGGCCCCGGCGTCAGTCAGCGCACCCTGCGGCGCCACGGCTTGCAGCACCAGCCAGGAATTCAAGCCGACGATCACCAGTGCGGCAGCACCCGCCAGCCACCGCAGCCACAGCGCGCTGGCAAAGTCGCCCATGATCGAAGCCGCGCTGGTGAAGCGGATCAACGGCACGATGGCGAAAGGTAATTGCAAACTGAGCACCACCTGGCTAAACACCAGCAACTGCAACACGCCGTCTTCGCCCGAATGAAACAGCACTGCCACCGCCGGCACGATGGCCAACGCACGGGTGAACAGTTGGCGCTTGACCGGGCTCATGCGCAGCCGCACAAAGCCCTCCATCACCACTTGGCCGGCCAGGGTGCCGGTGATGGTGGAGCTTTGCCCGGCGACCAATAGCGCCACCGCAAACACCGTGGAGGCCAGTACGGTGCCCAGTGCGGGTGTCAGCAGTTCATGGGCTTGGCGCAACTCGGTGACGACCACGCCCTGGGCAAAAAACGTTGAGGCAGCCAACGCCAGCATGGCCGCGTTGATGAAAAACGCCACCGTCAACGCCACCACAGTGTCGACCAGGTTATAGCGCATGGCCTCGGCCTTGGCCGCATTGTGGTTGTGAATGCGCCGCGTTTGCACCAGCGAGGAGTGCAGGTACAAGTTGTGCGGCATCACGGTGGCGCCAATGATGCCGATGGCCACCATCAGGCTGGCGCTGTCCAGGCGCGGCACGAATCCGGCTGCCACGTCGGCCCAAACTGGCCGCGCCAGCAGCATCTCAAACGCCAGGCAAGCACCAATCGTCATCACCATGGTGGCGACCAGGGCTTCGAGTTTGCGGATGCCATAGCGCTGCAGCAGGATGATCAGCATCACGTCAACCCCGGTGATCAGCGCACCCCAGGCCAGCGGAATGCCAAACAGCAGGTTGAGCGCAATCGCGCTGCCCAGCAACTCAGCCAGATTGCAGGCCACGATGGCGGTTTCACACAGCACCCACAGGGCCAGCACCACCGGCCGTGCGTAGTGTTTTCTGCAAGCCTGTGCCAGGTCCAGCCCGCCGGCGATGCCCAGCCGCGCCGCCAGGCTTTGCAGCATCATGGCGATCAGGTTGGACGCCAACAGCACCCACATCAACTGGTAGCCAAAGCGCGCGCCGCCTTCCAAGTTGGTGGCCCAGTTGCCTGGGTCCATGTAGCCTACGCTGACCATGACCGCCGGGCCGCAAAAGCGCAGCGCGCGCCAGCGTCCTGGCGCGCGCATGTCCACGCTCAATTCGAGGTTGGTCAAAGCAGGCTGCCCACGCTGAAGGTCACCACAGCACCTGTTGCACGGTTTGGCCGATCATCAAGACGAGGCCTACGCCGGTGATGAAAAAACCCAGCAGGCGCGTGAGACGCCAGCGCCGGGTTGTCATTGCCGCCCTAGCCGCTCGGCACCACCACCGGTGGCCGGGCCGGCGGTGATGTCGATGTAGTCGGGTTTCTTGGCGATCAAGGTCTGGGTGGTCAGGATCAGCCCTGCCACAGACGCGGCATTGCGCACCGCGCAGTAGCTCACCATCACCGGATCGATGATGCCGGCGCTGACCAAATCGACAAAACGGCCGCTGCGCGCATCGAGACCGACGCCCGCCTTGGCTTCAAGGGTCTTGCGCAGCGTGACCACCGGATCGAGCCCGCAGTTGGCGGCAATGTGGTGCAGCGGCTGGTGCAACGCACGCTGCAACAGTTTGACGCCCTGCTGCACATGGCCTTCGGTGCGCGAGGCCAGCTCATCGAGCTCACGCGCCACCCGCAGCAGCGCCAGGCCACCGCCGGGTACCACACCCTCCGCAATGGCCGCACGCGCCGCGTTGATGGCGTCTTCGATCAGGTGCAGACGGCGCTTTTGCTCGACCGGCGTGGCGCCACCGGCCAGCAGGATGGCGGTGCCGCCTGACAGCTTGGCCAAACGCTCTTTGATCTTGTCGCGCTCGATGTTCTCGGGCGCTAGCTCATGCTGGCGCGACACCTGCACCCGGCGCGCCGAGATCAGTGCCGGGTCGCCATTGCCGGCGGTAATCACGGTCTGGTTGGACGAGATGCGCACCTGCCGGGCCTGCCCCAAGTCGCGCAATTGAACGGCCGCGATGGTGCCGCCCAGATCGCGTGCGATCACCCGCCCACCGGTGAGGATAGCCAGATCCTCCAACGCCGCCTTGCGCCAGTGGCCGTATTCTGGCGGATGGATGGCCGCCACCGGTGGGCCGCCCTTGTCACGCCAGGTCAGCAGACCGATCACGCAGACCGGCGCCACCTCTTCAGCGATCACCAGCAGCGGCCGCTTGGAGTCAGCCACCAGCGTGATCACGGCACCCAGCTCTTCCTGGGTCAGCATGCGCTGGTCAGTGAGCAGGATGTACGGGTTGTCCAACACCACCTGCATCTTCTCGACGTCGGTGATCATGTGGTGCGACAGATAGCCCCGGTCGAAAGCCATGCCATCGACGATGTCGAGTTGGGTCTCTACCGTGCTGCCGTAGTCAACATCGACGATGCCGTCTGCACCCACACGCTCCAGCGCCTCGGCCACCAGCAGCCCGGTGGGGTCGTCATTGGCTGCGACCATCGCCACCGCGCGCAGTTCAGCGCCTCCGCTCAAGGGGCGGGCGCTGCGTTTGAGCGCAGCGATCACCTCGGTCACAGCCAACTCCAGCCCCTCGACCAATTCAACCGGATTGGCGCCTTTGGCCAGGCAGGCCAGGCCGTCTTGCACCAGCGCGTCGGCCAGCACAGTGGCGGTGGTGGTGCCGTCACCGGCAACCTGGTTGGTCTGCTTCGAGACCTCGCGCAGCACCTGCGCGCCCATGTTCTCGAACGGGTCTTCAAGCTCGATCTCGGCGGCGATGCTGGCACCGTCGCGCGAGATCATTGGCGTGCCGATGGGGCGGTCGATGATGGCATTCATGCCGCGAGGGCCGAGTGTGCCGCGCACCGCGCGCGCCATTTTTGCAACGCCGCGGCCGAGCGCCTGACGGGCCTCGTCGTCGTGCAACATGATATTGGCCATGGGTTTGGTCTCTTGGGCTAGGGGTTCAGAGCGCGTCCGCAACTTGCGGGCGTCTCACGATGTGGATCTTGTGTACACCGACTTCGTTGTCGCGCACGGCCAGCAGGCCGCGGCACAGCGCGCCGTTGAACTCGACATTGATGCTGACTGTGCGCAGGCTTCGCAAGTGGCTGGACAGCGCGTCAGCCGCAATCGGCCTGCCTTCGGTGTCGACAAAAGCCAGTGCGCCACCGTCCACCAGCGCGCGCCGTTCAAGATAGCGCTCGAGCAGGCGCTCACCTTCGGTATCAAGCAGCAGCAGCCGCTGCAGCGCGGGCAGCTCAAGCGCAACCAGCGTGGCAGGCAGCTGGCCGACATCGATCAAATGCTGCAACAGCGCCTCTTGCCGGCGCTGGAAGGCCTTCAACTCGAAGGTCCGGCGCAGCGCATCCAGCCCGCCCTCGGCCGCAGCGCCAAAGGCAGCCTGAAAGCCGGCGCCATCGGCCACGCCCTGGTTGATGGCCTCGGCATACATGTGGTCATGCAAATGCACCTGCACCCGGGTGACCCAGGGCAGCACCTGCACTGCACGCCGCATGTCGTCGGCCATCAAGAATGCGAAGTTGGCAGCGCACCAGTAAGTTGGCAGCCGAAAGCCGATGCGCACCTCACCGTGCTCGAGCAAGTCGAGCTCGGTGATGAAGCCGAGTTCGGTTACCGACTCGTCAAGCTCCGGATCCATCACTGTGGCCAGGCGCGCTTGCACCTGCTCGGCGTGGTCGGCGTGTGTGTCTTGTTTGACGCGGTCGGCGGCCATGACGCTCAATTCGCCTCGGCGACCTGTTGCAGCGTGATGTTGCTGCTGGACGCTCGCAGCGTGGCCTGCTCTGGGGCGAGCAAGCGCTTTTGGGCCTCGATGTCGATGCCATAAAGCTTTGCCGCATTCAAGCCGAGGATCTTTTTCTTGGCCTCAAGATCAAGCACGGCGCCGGTCTCCTTGGCAATGTCCTCGGGCAGCTCGAAGGCCATGAAGGACTTGACCAGCCAGTCGGGTGTCCAGATGCCGTAGTCGCTGCCATAGAGCAGCTTGTCCGGGCCCAGCCACATCAACAGTTGCGAGATCACATGGGCAAAATACTTGGGTTGCTTCTGGATGAAGGGCAAAGCCACGGCCAAGCCGCCGTAGACATTGGTCTCCTGCGTGGCAATCCAGCAAAAGTCGTCCAGCCGCGGCAGGCCGCAATGCTCGACGATGAAGTTAAGGCCCTGGAAGTTGGTTGCAGCCACGTCGATGTCAGCCACATCGAAGGCGTCACGGTCCAACGGCAGGATAGTCGGGCCTTTGTGCACGTGGATGTTCTTGATGCCCAGCTTCTCGGCGCGCTCCAGGTACCTTTCGGCCCAGGGATCAGACAACTTGTAGCCGCGGCTATCGCCCTTCCATTCGGCGGTGTAGAGCTTCACGCCCTTGAGCTTGTGCGTGGCCGCCAACTCGTCAAGCGCATCGAGGCCGGCTTCGCCGTCGCGCGGGTCGAAGGCACCGTTGAGGATGAAGCGGTTCGGGTGCTTGGCCTTCAGCACCGCGTTCTGCTCGGTGGTGTTGAAACCGTCAACGTAGAAGTCTTTCAGGTAGGTCGGCTGGAAGATCGCCATGTCGTCAGGGCCGTCAACGAACAGGTCTTGGTACAACTGGTCGCCACCGTACTGGTCAAACTTTTCGCGCGTCCACAGTTGGTCTTTCGGGCTGAGGAACGAGTGGTAGGCGTAGAAGCAATTGATGAATTGCTCGCCGTGCATGTTTTTCTGGTTGGCCTTGGTGGCGTTCCAGTTGTGCACATGACCATCGATGATGAAAATTTCTTCGCCGGATGCGGTTTTAAACATAATGTGCTGTCCTTATGCGTAAGCGACGTAGGACATGGCTTCGTTCATGTCCCCGAACAGAATCATGGTGTTCTCGTCGACCATCACCATCCGCCCGTAGTGGGTGGAGGTGGAGATTTCGAACATGTGGGTCGTCATCTCGCGGCCAAGCTCCGCAGCGATTTCGTCCATCTTGAATTCGATCTTGCCCTCGCCGTCAATGCGAATCATCGCGGGCATGTAAGTAACAGTAATGCCGGGCTTGGTGGACATCAGCTCGGCGATGGCCCGCGCCTCGACACTGTCGTTTAGCGTGACGCCGCATTCGTGCGAAACGGTGTCCTTGAACTCCAGGTCCTTGAATGCCTTGAAAATGTTCTGCGTGTGATCTGACATGGTTGTTCCTTTTAATTGTCGAGTTTCAGACAGTAATGGACTTAGGCAGCGTGAGGCCGACCTGAGTGGTAATGTTCTGCATGCGGCTAACGGCGCTGGCAAAGGCATCACTGAACTGCACCACCTTGTGGTGCGGCATGGACCAGATCGGTTGCAGGTTCTTCGCGGCTTGCACGGCCAGATCGCCGTACTTTTCAAGCCAGCTGTCAAACAGCGCCGTGTTGTGCGCTGAGTGCGCCGGGTCGCTGACCAGCATGTGCAGCAGCTCAACCGTGTTGGCCAGGTTGCGCTGGTAATCACCTTCGGCTGAAGAGACGACAGTGGGCGTCATGAAGTCGTTTTGCGATGCCGCTGCCTGCATCACGAAGCCGCTGCGGAAAAGTTCGCCGACCAACGGTTCGAACACGATGTTGATGGCAAAGTACTGCTCCATATAGTCTGTCGCGCCGCCAATGGTCTCGATCAGTAACCGAGTCGGTTGCCACATCGGATCCTCGAGCCAGGTCTTCTTGCCAATCTCGGCATCGAAGCCGGGAATGTCTTGGCCGATATCGCCGAGATACAGCGTCAGGTCCTGGGCGAAGCGCATCTTGTACGACGAGTTCGTCAGGATGGTCGAATTGACCATCTGCGTATAGCCGTAACGCTGCGCCTGCATCAGCGAAGTCGCCAGCCCGAATTCAGCGTGTTTGTAAGCACCGACATGCCTCTCCAACACCTTGATCCATGCCTTGTCGAAGCGCGTAGGCGCGCCCGAGCGGCGCCCGTTCTCCACCGCCTGCGAGATCATTCCTTCGATGGTTGACTGGCGCTGATAGTGGGTGCGCTCCCACTCTTCATCGACCGCGCGGTAGGCGTGCCAGTCACTTGACTTCGCTGCCGTCCAGTTCTCCCCAAACCTTGGCGTGCCGTCGGCGAAACTGATGATCCAGTCTTGCAGAAGATATCGCTTCGGGTCGGGCTGCACGTCGAGGGTCATGTCCTCGTAGTGCGTCGCCTTGCGACCCTTGGGCGTGAAGTAGTTGAACTTGCGGCTGTCGGAGCCAACAAACTTGGCGGCGCCGGCAGCGCCGGAATTTACCGGGACGTAGTCAGTGGTGGCGGTGGTCATGGGTTTCTCCTCAGGGTTCAGTGAACGAGATTCGGCGTGCTGGCGCTCGCCGGGGTGAACTTGTCAACATGGGTGCAATCAAGCGCTACGCCCAAGCGCTGCAACACTGGTAAAACGGCATCGATCATCGGCGGCGGCCCGCAGGTATAGGCATCGATCTCGCCGGCCAGCGCTTGGGCGCGCATGATGCGCTCAACCGCTTCATGTACAAACCCGGTTTCGCCGTGCCAGGCATCGTCCGGTGTGGCTTGCGACAACACCGGGATGAACTCAAAGTCAGGCAGCCGTGCCGCAACGGCTACAAACTCATCCAGAAAGAACAAATCCTTGCGGGTGCGTGCGCCATAAAAAAACCGGATCGGCCGCTGCTCGCCACTTTCGATGTGGTCTTGCAAAATGGCCCACAGTGGCGACATGCCCGAACCGCCGCCGACCAACACCATCGGTCCGGTCCGGCCGTCGCGTCGAAAGCAGCTGCCGAACGGCCCCTTGATTTGCAGCGCGGTACCCGGCGCCAAGCTTGTATCGACCAGCGAAGAGAAAGCGCCATCCGGCTACTTGCGGATGATGAATTGCAAGCTTGTCGGTGTACTCATCGTGCTGGCCATTGAGTAGGAGCGGGTCACTGTCGCGCCCGCTTCTGCACCCACGCCCACCCCTGGCACGCTGATCTCCACATACTGACCTGCCCAGAACTTCAGCGGCTTGTCAAGCTGGACTTCAAGCAGCCGGGTGTCGTGCGTCAGCGGCGTGACAGCGCTGAGCACGCCGTCGAATGACTTCACCGCAATCGCCCGGCGCATCAGGTCTTCATCGAAGTTCAGCAACTCAATCGTCAGGTCACTGAAGGCATAGCTGCGGCACAGCAGGATGTGCCCGGTGTCACGCTCATAGTCGGGCAGTGCAAAGGTGGAATAGTTCTCCACCTCGGCGTCACCTTCAAGAAGAATGCATTTGCAACTGCTGCATTGGCCCTCACGGCAACCATGCGGCACGGCGATGCCCTGGCGGAAGGCAGCATCAAGCACCCATTCGCCTTCCTCGACCTCCAGCTCCACGCCCACCGGCTCGAAGCGCACCTTGTGCACCCGCTTTTCCGACATGACTGTCCTCTTTTTTGGCTTCGTTTGCCGCCACCGTTAACCCTTGCGGGCCAACGGTGGCGGCGTTTGCTGGCTTTAGATCGGGTTGATCTTGAAGCCCTTGCGGTACTCGATGGCCGCCGCCTCACGGCCCTCAGGCGTGAGCGCACGGAAGCCGATCAACGGGCTGCCCAGCGTGTAGCCCTTGACGTGATCCAGCGTCCACATCTGCCTGTCGTCAAAGCGCAAGTGCGGCTGCGGAATCAGCGTCTTGCCGTCGGCGCGCACAAAGCCCAGGTCTTTGATGGCGTCAGCCAGATCCCAGCCGTGGTAGCACTCCTCCCACTCGCGGCGCCCACTGAAGCGTCCCATCGCCGGGGTGGCGCGGCCTTCGTACTCGGCGGCGAAAGCCACCTTGTGGGTCCAGCGGCAGACCTCCGAGCAGTAGGTGAAGGTCTTGCCGTCGACGTCGTCATAGACGAAGTCTTCGCGGATCAGGCAAGGCACCATGCAGCTCCAGCAGCGGTGCGGATAGGCATAACCGTTTTCCTGGTCGAACAGGATGTTGGTCTGGCCCGGAATACTCTTGCGCGCATACCACTTCCAGTAGTCACCGAACTCGGCGTACCAACCCGGGTACTTGTGCTCGAACCAGTCGAAGTCTTTCTCGGTCTGGGCTTCAATGCGCCAGAAGTTGACCGGCCAGCCGACCGAGAAGAACTGCGCCGTCTTGTGGATGTAGTTTTTCTTGACGATCCGGTCCCAGGCCGCGCCGACGTCGTCGTGGTGGATCTTCACGCCGTACTTCTCAAGCGGCAGCATGTAGGTGCGGTAATAGTCTTCGTAGATCCAGCGGTGCCAGAGTTCAGCGTAAGACTCTTTGTTCTTGTCGCGGTCGGTGGTGCCGTACTCGACTAAGGTGCCGATCGCCGCATCGACGATGGCATGGTTCTGCCAGAACGCATAACGGATGTCGCGCTCAAGCAGCAGGTGGTTGCTCGGGTCATTGACCAGCGACATCAGCAGCGAGTGGCCGTTGCCGATGTGGCGTGATTCATCCGACTGCACCGACAAAAACACGGTGGACAGCGCGTAGTCACCATTGCGTGCGGCCTCGGACGGCATGGCCACGAACAAGGTGTTGGTGAAGGCGGTTTCAGCCACCACCGTGAGGTAGATATTGGCGGCGGTGATGGCGTCACCGGTCAAGAACCCTTCGGCAAACTGGCGGCCGATGGTGGTGGCGTAGCACTTGCCAAATGCAGCCTCGGTGATGTCGAAGCCGGCCGGATCAATGTAGTTCTCCATGTACCACTTTTTCAGGTTCATCTGAATCGTGGAGTGGCGGAACTCATCAACCATCTGCATCGTGAAGCCGGTGCGCAGCTCTTCGCCCGGGGCCAAACGAGCGACCATCGCCATCGAGCGCGCGGCTGAAATTTCAGGGAAGGGAATGATCGCCAGGAACAGTTTCATCCACTCGACCCAGCGGGGCTGGGTGTTGCGGAACATGTCGCCGCGCAGAGCTGCATCCAGCGCGCCGTAAACCCGGTTGTCTTTTTCCTCCTGCATCGGGAAGTAGGAGCGCAGCACCTGCTTCATCGGATCGCGTGGGGCCTTGCTGATCTTGTAATCGGTCGGGAAGGTCATCGCCTCTTGCACATAGCTCGGCTGCCAGCCGAGATCGGCGATGCGACGGGTCGCCTCGCCGATACTGATCCCCTTTTGAGCGGTGATCTTGTTGAGCGTCAAACCTACGGACATGGAAGTCTCCTTTGCGTGTTCATTCAAATCGTTGCACTGGGCCGCTCTGGCCGTGGCAGCCAAGCCGCTCGGTCGTCGCGTGTTTGGGCTTACGCCCCATCTCTACTAAAGCTATTCTCATGCCATCACTCCAAATCCTTAGTGGCACTTGGCGGTGCCCGGTGAGTGATGCTTTGCGTGTCATCGGGGCCAAAGTCTGTGTCGTGTTCTGGGGCGATCTGTGCAGTGATGGCGTCCGATCGTGGGGCGCAGGGGTTCATGGGGTGATTGCCACCTTCAGTACACCGTCGCGCTGGTTTGCGAACAACTCGTACGCCGCTTCGATCTGGTCGAGCTTGAATCGGTGCGTGACCAGCGGCTTAAGGTCCACGTCGCCCGAGGCGACCACGTTCAGCAGGCGCCGCATGCGCTCCTTGCCGCCGGGGCACAAGGTGGTGACGATCTTGTATTCGGCCAGGCCGGCACCGAAGGCGCTCATCGGAATCTTCAGGTCTTCGGAATAGACGCCAAGGCTCGAAAGCGTGCCCCCTGGGCGCAGCACGCGCAACGCGTTCTCGAAAGTTTGTTGCGTGCCAAGCGCCTCGATCGCACAGTCGACGCCGCGGCCGTCGGTGAGCTTCATGATCTCCTCCACCGGGTCGGCCCGCTTGAAGTCGATGACGTGGCTGGCACCGAGCTTCTTGGCGACGGTGAGGCGTGCCGCGACGGTGTCCACACCTATCACGGTAGAGGCACCCATCAGCTTGGCGCCCGCCACTGCGCACAGGCCGATAGGGCCGAGCGCGAACACCGCCACCGTATCGCCGATGCGGATATGGCCGCTCTCGGCGCCGGCGAATCCGG
The DNA here is from genome assembly GCA_043749575.1 of Burkholderiaceae bacterium. Lineage (GTDB taxonomy): Bacteria > Pseudomonadota > Gammaproteobacteria > Burkholderiales > Burkholderiaceae_C > Pseudaquabacterium. The sequence goes on from JAYVDE010000506.1 coordinate 19,804, forward strand.
TCGACATGATGTCCGGGCACATCAGCACCTGCTCGTCGCTCAGGGCGTCGGGGATCGGGCAGAGATTTGCCATCGCATCGGGCACCAGCACGTACTCGGCCTGCGCGCCGTCGATGGTGTTGCCAAAGCGCCAGCCACCCAGCGCTTTGAAGCCGTGTTTGCCGCTGCCGCCGTCCTGCGAATGCACTCCGCACAGGCAGGCATAGCTGGTGCCGCTCGGCGTGATGGCACCAGCGATCACACGCTGGCCCTCCTGGTAGCCGCTGACGGCCGACCCGAGCTTCTCGATGACGCCCACCGGCTCGTGCCCGATGGTCAGACGCTTGGCGACTGGGTATTCACCCTTCAGGATGTGTACGTCGGTGCCACAGATGGTGGTGGTGGTGATGCGCATGAGCGCGTCGTTGGGCCCCACCTCCGGAATCGGCTTGTCTTCCAGCACGATGCGTCCGGGTTCAACAAACACTGCGGCTTTCATCATTCTTCTGGCCATGACGATTCTCCTCAGGGGGTGGTGGGGGGAGTGGCGGCAGGGTTACTGCCCGAGTCTGGGCTGGTGCGCGTGCGGCTCACGCCTTCGGCGATGACAGCTATTGGGCGAGTCGCTTCGCCGAGGCTGATCGCTTTCTGGGAGGTGATGTTGTTGAGTGTCAAACCAACAGACATGGAAGTCTCCTTTGAGGTCGTGTTCAGTTACACCGAAGCATCAAGCCATTCGAGCCGTGGCGGTGAATCCGCTTAGGGCAATGCTGAACAAGTCGTGCCTGGTACATACGCTGCTTGCCAACGGACGGGGCGGCAGCGGCGTGACGAATCCTGGATTCGTCCATCCAGGCGCCGACGGATCGCGCCGGACCCCGCTGCTTTCAACTTGCCGCGGCCAGCGACGACAGGACGACCTCGCCGACGTCGCTCTGCTGCAGCTTGACCAGGTTATCGAGATGGGCAGCCACCCACGAGGCGGCGACCCGTGACGCGGCGTTCGCCTGTTTGGAGGAAATCCAGTGCGATACGGAGACCAACCCGGACGGGGTCTCAATGATCTCGTAGGACTGAAACCCCGGCTGCGCGCGGAAGATCTCGAGCAGACCCGCGTGCGACTCGACGGCGTGGACCACCTGCTCGAACGAGCCGGATATCAACCGGTAGAAAGCGACGCGTGCATGCATTGTGTCAATCCTTTTAGTCGCGTGATGGAAGTAATCAAACCCTGGCTACGCGTACGCCAAGGTCAGCCCACGGAGCACCGCCACAGATCAGGAACCCTAGAAAAGCGCGGTTGTTGTGTCTGGCCTGACTCCCCAGTGCATCAGCCCAAGCTCGTGGCTTACACGCATCCTGTGGCGAGATATGAGGCGAGCGCGGCCCAAGTTCACTTGATCACGATCTGGCCAACCATGCCGGACTCGGTGTGACCTTCCACGGTGCACTTGAGATCGCCGAACTGTCCAGTCTTGATCGGAACGAGCCACCACTCCGTCGTTCCCTTGGGCAGGACTTCGATCTCTCGTACCCAGCCCTTGATCTCCGCCACCGCGTTGCCGTCCGCGCCGTTCACCTGAACCTTGCGCGTATAGATGGCCTGCGCAAACGCGTCGGAACTGAAGTAGTGTTTTTCCGGGCTCGGGTTCGACAGAATGAGCCGATACAGCTTGCCAGTCTCGAGTTCGATCCGCTCCGGAAAGAAGCGGCGCACGCCCTTGTCGTCGCCGAGCTGGACCCGCACCTCCAGCGGCACCTGCCGCGACAGATCGCCTGCGGCTTGCGCCTTGAATACCCATGCGAACAAGGCGAGCGCGAGGACCGCGATCAACAGGCCGCGGACCCTTGAGAACCTGCCGCTCGCTTGAGCGGAACACGAGCGGTACGGCAGTGTCACGAAGCGCAGCGGTTTCTCGTCGAACGCAACATTGCCGGATTCGACGAAGCGGCCACCCTTCGTCATTCTTGGGTCCATGGTCCTGCTCCTCAGAGGATGATGCGCGACGGCTCCGGAGTTTTGGCGGCCTCGACGGCGGCAAGCGCGCGTGCCTCGCCCTCGGCGAGAAAACGAGCGGCCAATACCAGCGCGCACATCGCAAAGTCTTTGCCGTGAGCCGCGGTCATCTCGTTGGCGATGCTCGCGAGTTGTTTAAAGAACACATCCTTGCTGGCGGTTTCGTTGTCGTTCATGACATTGCTCTGGCTTCGAGTTGAGAACCTGGCTGCGCGGGGCTGCGCGCGGCGAACAGGGCGTCTGGCAATCCCACCCAGCCAAACACGCCGTCCTGCGTGCCGAAGGCCAGGCGGCTGCCGTCACTGGACCAGGCCAGCGCATTCACCGCGCCGCCGCCCGAGCCCTTGATGAACAGCCCCTCATCACTGCCGGGGCGGCACAGCAGCACCGCGCCGTTCTGGTAGCCGGCAGCGATCAGCGATTGGCGGGGATGGCAACTGACGCAACTCACTGGCGTCTTGCTGGGAATGCCGCATTCGACCGGTTGATCGGCCGTGCCGGGTGGATCAAAGCCCCAGCACACCGGGCGGGTGCCGCCGCTGGTGGCGAGGTAACGTCCGTCGTGGGCAAACGACAGTGACAACGGCTGCCCCGGGTAGCCGCCCATCTCGATGTCACCGCCGTCAGCGATGCGCCAGCCGTGCAGTGCGTTCTCCTGCATACCGGTGACCAGGTAGCGGCCGTCGGGGCTCCAGGCCAGCGCACGGTGGTAGCCGCGCCAGGCCAATTGCCGAGGCAGGCCGGTGTTGGGCCACAGCGTGACCCCGCCGCTGTGCGCCGCTGCCAGGATTCGCCCATCGGGGCTGAAGCCCAGCGCGGTGGCCGGGGCCGGCAGTTCAATCGTGTCGGTGCCCGATGTGGTGATGCGGTGCACGGCGCGCCCGCTGGCATGCGCGCGCGCACCCGTCTGGTTGCAGGCCAGCGCGTCTATCCAGGCGGCCGGCAGCGCATCCAGCACAACGGGATTGCCGGTGCGCGGCACCTGCACCACCCGGCCGTCGTCGCCGCCGGTCATGAAGCCGCCGCTCGCATCGGCTGCAATGCACAGGCATGTGCCTTGATGGCAAGTGGCGCGCAGCGGGCGGGTTGCCGGCGCCTCGGCCGGCACCACCGCCACGCCGCCGCCCGGCTTGGGCTCAATGCGCGGACCGCGCGCCCAGTTGGCATCGGCCACCGCAAGGTGCCCGTCGCCCTGGGCAAATCCGACCGCGTTGCCGCGGGCATTCCAGGCCAGGGCGACCACCGGCGCGCTAGATTCCCAGGACGCACCCAGCAGCTCCAGCAAGGTGGGCGGCGCGTTCATGCTGTGACCTCAAGCGCATCGGCCAGGCAATGCAGCAACTCGTCGCGCAGTTCGTCGGCATCAAGGTTGCGGCCGATGAATACCAGCCGCGAGTGACGCGCTTCGTCGGCGGCCCAAGGGCGGTCAAAATCGCTGTCCACTGTCATGTGCACCGCCTGGAAGACAAACCGGCGGTCCTGGCCGTCGAAGTCGATGATGCCTTTGGCGCGCAACAGATCGGCGCCGCGCTCGGCGACCAGGCGCTGCAGCCACGGCATGAATCGGCTGCGCTCCAATGGCTTGGTAAATTGGATGGAGACGCTGGCCACGCCGCTGCTGTGTTGGGTTGCATCGAGCGGGCGGTAGGCATGGGATCGCGGCCCGTTGGCGGCGGCGCCGAGCCGGGCCGCCGGCAGCCGCAGCCGGCGAATGTCAAAGGCGCCGCGGTCCAGCAAATGCGCCAGCGCAATGTCGCCCTGCACCGAGTGCCGCAACTCGGCTGTCGGGTTGACTTGCTGCACCGCGTGCTCGGCCGCTTGCAACTGCGCCGCATCGGCCAGATCGGCCTTGTTCAGCAACACCAGATCAGCCTGCGCCAGCTGCGCTCCGGCCTCAGGCACATCGCGAAGCTGCCAAGCCAGGTGGCGCGCATCGGCGACGCAGATCACGCTGTCCAGGCGGGTATGCTGGCGCAGCAGGTCGTCGAAGTAGAAGGTTTGCACCACCGGTGCCGGGTCGGCCAGGCCGGTGGTCTCGATCAGAATGCCGTCGAAGCCGCCGGGGCGCCGCAGCAGGCTGCTGACGACGCGGATCAAATCACCGCGCAATTTGCAGCAGACGCAGCCATTGTTGAGCTCGTAGACCTCTTCCTCGGCGCCCACCACCAGCGCGCCGTCGATGCCGAGTTCACCGTACTCATTGACGATCACCGCATAGCGCTTGCCCGCCGCACCGCGCAGCAGACGGTTCAGCAGTGTGGTTTTGCCCGCGCCTAGAAACCCGGTGAGCACCGTTACTGGAATGAGAGCCATCTGATTCCTCTGTACAGAAAAAAGCGATGCGCTGAGATAAGCTGCGCATCGGCCGAGCGGTCGATCAGTGAATCAGGCTTGTCACGGAATCAGCACCGCGCGGCCTTTGATCTTGCCGTGATGCAGGTCGAGCAGCGCCTGGTTGGCGTCCTTGAGCTTGTACTCTCGGGTGGCCAGGTGCACCAAGCCGCGGTCGGCCAGGGCCATCAACTCAACCAGTTCCGGGTAGGTGCCCACCAAGTTGCCAACGATGCTCTTTTCACTGGTCACCATGTCCATCGTCGGCAATTCGATCTTGCCGCCGTAGCCG
>JAYVDE010000507.1:0-10274 GCA_043749575.1 Burkholderiaceae bacterium
GGGGACCGGCCGCCACCGGCGGCCTGTCCCCGTGGGGGAGCTCGCTCCGTTTCGTGCCTTGTTGCCATCGGCTTGTTGCCATCGATATGACCCGTAGTGACTTGGTGAACAAGCTGGCCGAACGGTTCAGCCAGCTGACGCAGCGCGACACCGAGTTCGCGGTCAAGACCGTGCTCGATGCGATGAGCGACGCCCTCGGGCGCGGCCACCGCATCGAGATCCGTGGTTTTGGCAGCTTCTCGATCAACCGCCGCCCGCCGCGGCTGGGCCGCAACCCGCGCAGCGGCGAGAAGGTCACCATCCCCGAGAAGCTGGTGCCGCATTTCAAGCCGGGCAAGGCGCTGCGTGAATCGGTGGACGAACGGCTGCCGGTGCACGACGACCCGCCCGCCACGTGAGCACCACGCCACCAAGCCTCAGGGGCCCTTCGGGGCCCTTTTTCATGGCCACACGACAGCGGCCGGGGCCGGATCTGCTGCGGCGTGGTCCGTAGAATGGTGGCAACATGCGCGCGATCTTCTGGCTGTTCCGGGCTTTCATCTTCTTCACGCTGTTCGCCTTCGCGCTGAACAACGAACAACCAGTGGTGGTGCACTGGTTCTTCGGTGCGCAGTGGACCGCGCCGGTGGTGATCGTGGTGCTGACGGCCTTTGCCGGCGGCGCGGCCATCGGCGTGCTGGCGATGGTGCCCAGCTGGTGGCACCAACGGCGGGTGGCCCGCCGCCATGCGCCACCGCCACCGCCGCCGGCCCGCGCGCCTAGCGACACCCCGACCCAGGCGCCCACCGAGCTCGGGCCCGAGCACCCGCCGCGAGAAGGCCTTTGATCGATCACCATGGAGTTTGACGGTGCCAGCCTGTTGATCGGCCTGCTGATCGCGCTGCCGATCACCTTCTTGCTGGGCTGGGCGGCCTCACGCTTCGACCTGCGGCAATGGCAACGTGCCGACCAGCAGGCGCCCAAGGCCTACTTCAAGGGCTTGAATCTGCTGCTGAACGAGCAGACCGACAAGGCCATCGACGCCTTCATCGAGGCGGTGCAACACGACCCCGACACCAGCGAGCTGCATTTCGCGCTCGGCAGCCTGTTCCGCCGACGCGGTGAGTTTGAGCGCGCCGTGCGGGTGCACCAGCACTTGCTGCAGCGCGCCGACCTGCCCGCTGCCGACCGCGAGCGCGCCCAGCACGCGCTGGCGCAGGACTACATGAAGGCCGGCCTGTTCGACCGCGCTGAAGAGGCCTTCCGCGCACTGGAGGGCACACCCTTCGGGACCGAGGCCCGGCTGGCGCTGCTGGGCTTGGCCGAGCGCTCGCGCGACTGGCGCACCGCCGCCGAGGTCGCCGCGCTGCTGGAAAAAAGCGGCACCGGCTCATTTGCCAACCGCATCGCGCACCACCACTGCGAGCTGTCATTGGAAGCCGAGACCCGCGGCGACCAGGCGGGCGCCGTCCTGTTGCTTGACAAGGCCCACGCCAGCGCGCCGCAATCACCGCGGCCGCTGGTGCAGCGGGCCCAGCGCCTCGGTCGGCTGGGCGAGCATGCCGCCGCTTGGGGCGCCTGGGGCGATCTGCGCCAGCGCTGTCCCGAGGCCTATGCCCGCATGGCCGGCGAAGTGGCGGCCTGCGCCCAGGCGGCAGGCCAGTCCGACGCCGCCGTCCAGGCGCTGGCGCCCTTGTTCGACCAGCAGCCCGGCATCGACTTGCTGCGTGCGCTGGCCACGCTGGAGGGCACGGCGCCCGGCCCCTCACCGCGCTTGCTGGCGCTGCTGCGCGAGCAGCCCAGCCTGTCGGCCGCGCTGGAGCTGCTGGACAGCCCCCGCGCCGATTGGCCTGATGAAGCCCGCCTGGGCGTGCGGGACGCGGTGGCCCGCGCCGCGCGGCCGAACCAGCGTTACCGCTGCGCGGCCTGTGGTTTCGAAGCCCAGCGCCACTTCTGGCAATGCCCCGGCTGCCTGGGCTGGGACACGTTTCCACCGCAACGCATAGAAGAGCTGTGACTTTGAGCCCCCCGGCTGCCGGGTACGGCAGCCGACCCCCAAAGGGGTGGCGGGGCCGCTTGGTGAACTGAGACCGGACATGGACAGTCCCTGCGGACTGGCCGTGCCTGTCGAAGGCCATCGGCCTCTGGCCGATGGCGGCCCGACGCTGGCCTCGCGTGGGCCTCGCGTGGGCTTCGCGTGGGCTTCGACGACCGGCAGCTGGCCACTCCCAGAGCGTGGCACGGCGCCGGCCCTGGCAGGCTTCGCCTGTCGGTAATCGCGGCCCGGTTCGGCTTCAACTAGCCTTCGGCCAGGTGCCGGTCGAGTTGCGCCATCACCGCCGCCAGCGTCGGCCGCTGGCCCTTGCCACCCAGGCTGGCGACGCGGCCGGGCCCGGTGATGCCGGCCAGGCCGGGCTCGTGGTCGCAATAGATGCCGATGGTCGGCGCGCCGAACGCGGCGCCGAGGTGCGAAAAACCGGTGTCCAGCCCGACGATCTGCCGTGCCGCACCGAGCAGCGCGGCGGTGTCGGCAACCGACAGGAACGGCGGCACCAGGCCAGCACAGCCGTCGGCGATGCGCTGCGCGCGCCGGTGTTCGTCGTCATTGCCCCAGACCACCACCGGCAGCAGCCCGGCCCGTTGCAGGCGCTGACCCAGCGCGATCCAATCGGCCTCGGGCCACAGCTTCTCGGGCCGGCTGGCGCAGGGGATCAGCGCCGCGCTGGGGCCGGGCGCGGCCCACGACCCGGCGGGCGGCGCGATGCCGAAATCGGGCGGGCTGTCGGGCATCGCATAGCCCAAGTGCGCCGCGGCCAGCCGGCGGTTGCGCTCGACCGCCTGCAGCTGGCGCGGCACGGCCGCCTTGCGGCGGTAGAACAACGCGGCCAGCGGCTCGCGGATGCTGGCCGCGTCGTAGCCCAGCAGCGGCCCGCGCGCCTGCAGGCCCCATAGCGCGCTCTTGAGCAGGCCTTGCAGGTCGAGCACCGCGTCATAGGGCTCCTGCCGCAGCTCAGCCCGCAAGGCGGCCATCGCGGCGCGGGTGTCGGCCCGCACCAGATGCTTGCGCCACTTGCGCCAGGCCAGCGGCAACACCCGTAACACGCCGGCATGCAGCCGCGGGATGGCGGCGAAGGGGGCCTCGACCAGCCAGTCAAGCTGCACGCCGGGCCGTGCGCGCAACAGGTCGCTGACCGCCGGCAGGGCGTGGACCACGTCGCCCATCGACGAGGTCTTGACGATCAGCACGCGGGTCACTGGGCACCTTCGTGCTGCGCACTGCGGAATTCGCCCTTGGGGCGGCCCGGCGGGCTCATGTCAGGCTGGGTTCGCCGGCAAGCCGCAGCCCGGCGCCAGCGTCATCGCGCCTGGGACTCGGCCACTCCGCCATTCGCAGGCGCAGGCGGCGGCGCTTCGCGAGCCAACAGCCCCTGCGCAGGCAGGGGCTGTTGCGCACGCTCAGCCACCAGCGCCGGATTGAAGCGCGGGTCGTTGTACATCTTGAACTGCCGGTAGACCTTGAAGTAGGCGCGGCCGGCGCGGGCGTCGGCCAGCAGCTCTTCGAGGCACGCGCCCAGGTCGGCGCGCTGCTGCAGCAGGCGCTCCAGCTTGACCCGGCTGCTGGCCAGGTGGTCGGTGTCGACGTCGCTGCGCTCGGTCTGCGCCCGCATCGCGTGCACCTTCAGCGCCATGATGGACATCCGGTCGACGATGCTGCCGGCAGTCTCGCTGTTCAGCCGCGCACCCGGCGGCACGCTGGACAGCGGGGCGTCGGTGCGCGCCGACGCGGCATCGACCAGGCCCAGCGTGGTCAGCAAGATCTCGTCGACGCGCTCGGTGGCGTCATTGCGGGCCTGGTTGAAGCCGTCGATGGCGCGCTTGTTGGCGGCGATCTCGGCCGCGCCCACTGTGGTGCGGCGGGCCAGGTCTTCTTCGGCCCACAGCCGGCAGTTGAAGCGGTGGTTGGTCTGCAGCCAGCGCCAGAATTCGCCCAGTTCGCCGCCAAGTTCGCCCTGGTCGGGCGGCGCCGGCTCGTCGGCAGGCCAGCCGGGCAGTGCCAGCAGGCGGTCGTGCAGGGCGATCACTTCGGCGGCGGTCGGCAACGGGGCGGATGCGGGGTGGCTCATGGTGGGCTGGCAGAATGCAAAGCCAGATTATCGGCAATGCCGGCGAGGGCACCACGCGAACGCGGAACGAACGCCGAACGAACGCCGCGCGGCTGCCACAAGCAGGCTGCTAGCAGCCCACACGCACGCCAAGCGCGCGCCGCCCGTCCGCCATCCGTCCGCCATCCGTCCCCCACAAGCACGCCACACGCACGCCACAAACACGCCACACCCACGCCGCATGGACGCCCCACCGACGCGACCGCTCGCCACTAGCCTGCCCATCGCATGACGCCACGCCCCCTGATCGTCCGTTTGCGCAACTGGGTGGGCGACGTGATCCTCGGCGTGCCGGCGCTGCAGTTGCTGCAGGCACACGGTTACCAACCGCTGCTGGTGGGCAAGGGCTGGGCGTCGGCGTTGTTGGCCGGCGAAGGCTGGCCGGTGCACAAGCGGCCCGAGGGCCTGCGTGCCTGCGTCGCGCAGTTGCGCACGCTGCGCCAGGACGCGCTGGCGCTGGACACCGGCTTCGACCACCGCGACAACGCGCTGGTGTTGCCGACCTCGTTCTCCAGCGCGCTGCAGATGCGCCTGGCCGGGCTCAAGGCGGTGGGTTATGCGCAAGAGGCGCGCGGCCTGCTGCTGCGGCACGCCGAGCCCATCACCTACGGCGGCCACGCGCTGACCAGCTACTGGGGCCTGGCCTGCCGCTTCTTGCGCATCGAGCAGGCGCCACCCACACAGATTGCGTTGAAGACCACCGCTGCCGACCAGGCCAGCGCCGATGCGCTGCTGGCCCGGCACGGCATCCGGCCCGGCTTCATCGTGATCGTGCCGTTTGCCGGCGGCCTGTTCGAGAAGCAGGACAAGACCTGGCCCGCCTTCGCCGACTTCAGCCGTGAGCTGCTGCGCCTGTGCCACGACACCGGCCGTGACGTGGTGGCCTGCCCCGGCCCCGGTGAAGACGAGATCATCCCGCGCGACCACCCCGGCGTGCGCGCGCTGCCGGGGGTCAAGCTGGGCGTCTATGGCGGCCTGCTGCGCCGCGCCGCACTGGTGGTCAGCAACGACACCGGGCCGGCCCACTTGGCCGCCGCGGTGGGCACGCCGGTGCTCAGTGTGCTGGGCCCGACCAAGCCCGAGCAGTGGGCGCCCTGGGGCCCGCAGGTGCGGGTGCTGCGCCACTGGCCGCGCTGGCCAACGGTGGCCGAGGCGATGGTCGAGGTGCTGGCGGCGTTGGCCGGCCAGCAGGTCGGCCTGCTGGCCGGTGAGCAGACCGGCCAGCAGACCGATCAGCAGGCCAGTGCCGCCTGACATGTCAGCCGCCCAGTCGCTTCGCGCGATCCTGTCGACGGCGCACGCAGCCGCCTTGCGGCGGCCCGGCGCCGCCTGCGCATGACCGCCGTGCGCCACATCGGCCTCAGCCTGGGCCGTTTGTCCCACTGGCACGACGGCCTGGGCGAGTTCTCGCGCCAGCTCGGCTTGGCGTTGGCGGCCCAAGCGCCACGGCTGCGTGACGAAGCGGGCTGGCAATTCCATTTCCACCTGCCCAGCGCCTTTCACGGCGTGTTCGGCGACCAGGTCGGCTACCTGGCCACTCACACCACGCAGCGCTGGCTGCACCTGCGCGGCAGCCGCTTCGCGCTGTGGCATGTGCTGCACCAGCACAACCGGCTGCGCGCGCCGCTGGGCACCCAACTCCGGCTGGAAACGGTGCACGACCTGAACTTTTTGCACTCGAAATCGCCCGCCAAGGTCGAGCGTTACCGCCGGCGCCAGCAACAGCGGCTGGCAGGCTGCGATACGGCCATCGCCATCACCCATTACGTGGCGGCCGACATCGCGCGTGAGCTGGCCCCGCTGCCAGTGCCGGTGCGGGTGATCCACAACGGCGCCACTGATCTGAGTGCAGCGCCGCGCGAGGTGATCGCCGGCATCTCCGACGGCCCGCCCTACCTGCTGCACATCAGCCGGCTGGCGCCCAGCAAGAACATCGCAGCACTGCTGGCGCTGGCCGCCGCCTGGCCCGAGCAGCGTGTGGTGCTGGCCGGCGCGCCCAGCCCCTACGCGCACGAGGTGCGCCGGTTGATCGCCAAGCAAGGCCTGGGCAACGTGGTGTTGCAGCTGGATCTGAGCGAGGCGCAGAAGGCCGGCCTCTACGCTGGTTGCCAGGGCTTTCTGTTCCCTTCGCTGGCCGAGGGTTTTGGTCTGCCGCCCATCGAGGCCATGCATTTCGGCAAGCCGGTGTTCCTGTCGCGCCTGACCTCGCTGCCCGAGGTGGGTGGTGCCGTGGCGCACTACTTCGACCGCTTTGATGGCCCGGCGATGCGGGCCGTGGTGCAGGCCGGCTTGGCCGCCGATGCGGCTGCGGGCCACGCCGAGGCCACCATCGCCCATGCCCGCAGTTTTTCGTGGGCGCGCTGCGCCGAGGCCCACATCGCGCTGTACCGATCGCTGATCGTGCCGTGAGCGACGCCACCGCCCACGACGGCGCCGTCGGCTTGGTGTCAGCCCAGCCGCTGCGGCACCTGCCCGAGGTCACGCTGGTCTGCGTCGACACCCGCACGCCCGAACTCGCCATCGCCGCGATGCAACGCTGCCAGCAGCAGCTGCGCTTTGCCGATGCGCTGCTGTTCACCGACCCGGCGTGGCTGGCGCAGGCGCCCGACGGCATCCGCGCGCTGCCGCTGCACATCAACTCGGTGTCGGCCTATTCCGAGTTCATGCTGCGCGGCCTGCTGCCGCACATCGCCACCTCGCATGTCCTGGTGGTGCAGTGGGACGGCTTCGTGCTGGATGCCACGCAGTGGGACGCCGCCTTCCTGCAGCACGACTACATCGGCGCCCCGCTGCGCAACGAGCCGCCTGAACGGGCGGTCGGCAATGGCGGTTTTTCGCTGCGCTCGCGCAAGCTGCTGCAGGCGCTGCAAGACCCGACGCTGGCCATGCGCCACCCCGAGGACATCTGCATCTGTCACGACCACCGCGCCCGGCTGGAGCGCGAGCATGGCATCTCGTTTGCGCCCCTTTCGATGGCAGCGCATTTCGCCTACGAGCGGCTGCTGCCCAGCGGCCCCACCTTCGGTTTCCACGGCCTGTTCAATCTGCACCGGGTGATGTCGCCCGAGGCGCTGCACGCGCTGGTGCTGACCTTGCCCGACAGCCTGGCGCGCGGTCTGGACGCGCACGACCTGTGCGCCACGCTGATCGGCCTGGGCCGGCTCGACACCGCCGCCTTGCTGCTGGCAGCGCGCCGCCGTTTGGGCATGCATGACCGGCGCACATGGCGGCTGCGGTGGCGCTTGGCCGCGGCGCGCTGGGCCGGTGGCGCGCGGCCATGGGCCTGACAGTGGGGCCGCTTGTGGGGCATCCTGTGGGGCCGCTCGTGGGGCCGCTTGGCACGGCGCCACGCCCGGGGACACCCATAAACGTGCTGGCGCTCAGCCACGATCCGCAATCGTCCGTCGCCCAGATCCGGCTGCTGCGGCCCTTGCAGCTCTTGGTCGACGCGGGGGCCCTCGCGCTGCGGGCGCGGGGCTTTCACCAACTGCGTCGCAGCGACACGCACTGGGCCGACATCGTCATCCTGCAGCGCGCCACCGGCGCACGGCAGCTGGCCGCCATGGGGCAATGGCAGGCCGCCGGCATTCCGGTGATCTACGAGATCGACGACTTGCTCACCGAACCGGCCGAACACCTAACGCAAAACGATGCACTGCGCCGTGCGCAGCCCGCGTTGCGCGCCCTGCTGGCCGGCGCCAACCGGATAACCGCGTCCACCGCACCCCTGGTCGACGAGATGCGGGCATGTGGTCCCCCGGTCAGCTGGGTGCCCAACGGCATCGCCACGTTCAACGGGCCGCAGGCCCACCACGGCGCAGCAGGGCCGATCAGCCTGATCGTCGCCTCATCCGACCGGCAGCAACTCGACGCGCTGGGCGATGCGCTGGCCGCGCTGCTGGCGCCGGGCCGACCTCGCGCCGCCGATGCGCTCGCCATCGACCTGTGGGGCGTCGGCCCGGTGGCTGCTGCGTTGGGCGAACGCGGTCTGCCGCACCAGGTGCTGCCGCTGCTGCCGCCGGACCGGTTCCTATCCACCCTGGCACGACTGGCCAACCCGGTCGGCCTGATCCCGCTGGACGATTCACGTTTCAGCGGCTGCAAGAGCGTCGTCAAGTTTCTGGACTACGCCAGCGCCGGCCTACCCAGCCTGTGTGTCGACCGCCCGCCCTACCGCGGCCTGGTGCAGCACGGGCTGACCGGCTGGCTGTGCGCCGACGATGCCGAGGGTTGGCGTCAAGGCCTGAACGCGCTCTGCGGCAGTGCCGAGTTGCGCAGCTGCCTTGCACAGGCGGCGCGGGCCGACGCGCTGGCCCGGCACAGCCTGGCGCAAATGGCCCAGGCCTGGCAGCAGGTGCTGAACGACACGCTGCGCGATGCGGCATCGCTGCGCCCCAGGCAGGTGGCCCCGTTCACGCGGCGCACTGTCGACGCCCTCGCCGATGCGATTCAAGCGCCGGTGCAGCTGCTGCGCGAGCGCAATCGACAGCGCCTGCGACGGCGACAATGACCGCCAACCCGAGAGCGCCCTACCTGACCATGGCCACATCCCCCACCCGCCACCTCGACCTCGGCTGCGGCCCGGTGCCGCGCAACCCGTACCGGCGCGATGAACTCTTCGGCGTCGACATCGCACCCCGCGAGCAGCCCGGCGTCTGCACCGTATTGGCGGGCAACCTGTCGCTGCAGCCGATCCCGTTCGACACCGACCACTTCGATTCGGTCTCGGCCTTTGATTTCTTCGAGCATGTGCCCCGTGTGCTGCCCACCGCCGATGGGCGCGCAACCCGCTTTCCGTTCATCGAGCTGATGAACGAGGTCTCGCGGGTGTTGCGCCCGGGCGGCCTGCTCTACGCCATGACGCCCTGCTACCCGTCGCCCGAGGCGTTTCAGGACCCGACCCACGTCAACATCATGACGGACCGCAGCCACTTGTATTTCACCGGTGCGCAGCCACTGGGCCGGATGTATGGCTTCAACGGCCACTTCACCGTGCGCAGGGTCGAGTGGGTGGTGCCGCGCGACGCCTTTGCGGCCACCGACCACCTGACGCTGCACCAACGGTTCAGGCGATTCAACTACCGCCGCAAGGGGCAACTCAGCCACCTGCTGTGGGAATTTGAATGCAGCAAACCGGCCTGAGCACCGACGCCACCGGCAGCTGGCGCCCTCACCGGCCCCAAGGGTACTCAGCGCCCCACTGATGCAAGGATCGCGTCAGTCGTGCTTGCCCTTGCCCTGGCTTTTGCCGTGGTCCTTGTCGCCGCCTTTGCCCTTGCCCGGCTTGCCACCCTGCACCACCTGCTCCTGGTACCACGCGTCCTGGACGAAATAGACCGGCACGCCGCAGGCGTTGTAATGCTTGCAGTGTTTTTTCCAGTCCTTCTGGTGGCCCGGCGGCACCCACAGGTAGACCGGCTCGGGCATGCGGCTGGGCCGCTGGATGACCACCGGCTGCGCCACGATGACCTGCGGATGCGGGTAGGTGCCGATATCGATGCGGCCGTAGACGCCGGGTTGGCTGAACCCGATGGACACGCCTACGTTCACATCGGCGGCCATGGCCGGTGCAGCGGCTGCCAGCAGGCCGGCCAAGCCCAGGCCAGCCCGTGCCAGCGCCTGCTTGGTTGTCGTTGTCGATGCCATACAAAATCCTCCTGGTGCAGCCCGGTGCCGCCCTGTCCTTGGTCAACGGATGGGTCGGTCCGGCGGTTGTCGGAAAAACCGGTAAAAAGTGTAGGCGCAAGCGCCCTTCAGCGCCCCCCTGCAGCGCCCGCCCGCCGAGAAAACCCTTCAAGGCGACGCGCGCAACACCTGCGTCGATTTTAGTGACGGCGCTGCGCCGCGCGCAGGCAGGCCCGGCGGCGCCCGCCAGTCGAAGAACGCCAGCACCTCGTCGCGCCGCGCCAGCGTGTCGGCCTCGCCCAGCGCGATCAGCGCCTGGGTGTAGGGCGCCTCGAACAGCAAGTAGCTGGCCAGCGCCGCACCGCGCGGGCCCTGGCTGGCCAGCCGGCTGCTGACGCCTACACCGCCCAGCAGCGCGCGCACCGGCCGTGGCAGCGCGTCAATGTGCTGGGCGGCCAGGTCGTCCAGCCGCTGGCTCGGCGCGATCACCAGGGCCTGCACCCGCCG
>JAYVDE010000508.1:0-10273 GCA_043749575.1 Burkholderiaceae bacterium
CACGACGAGGACATGATCCGCGCCGCCGACCATGTCATCGACATGGGCCCGGGTGCCGGTGTGCACGGCGGGCGGGTGATCGCCCAGGGCACGCCCGACGAGGTGGCCGAGCACCCCGACAGCCTGACCGGGCGTTACCTGGCGCACACCCTGCGCATCGAGGTGCCGAAAAAGCGCCACACCTGGCAGGCCGATTACGTGGCGCCACCCGAGCCGCCAGCCGCCGCCGCGGCCAAGGGCAAGGCCAAGCCTGAACCGCAGCCGATGTGGCCGCGCTACGAGCCGACGCCGGCGGCGTGCCTGCGCATCGTCAACGCGCGCGGCAACAACTTGAAGAACGTCACCGCCGAGGTGCCGGTGGGCTTGTTGACCTGCGTCACCGGCGTCTCGGGCTCGGGCAAGAGCACGCTGATCAACGACACGCTCTACACCGCGGTGGCGCGCAAGCTGTACCACGCCCATGCCGAGCCGGCGCCGCACGACGAGATCGAGGGCCTGGAGGCTTTTGACAAGGTGATCAACGTCGACCAGAGCCCGATTGGCCGCACACCGCGCAGCAACCCGGCGACCTACACCGGGCTGTTCACGCCGATCCGCGAGCTGTTTGCCGAAGTGCCGATGGCCCGCGAGCGCGGCTACGGCGCCGGGCGTTTCAGCTTCAACGTCGGTGCTGGGGCCGGCGGCGGGCGCTGCGAGGCCTGCCAGGGCGACGGCGTGCTGAAGGTGGAGATGCACTTCCTGCCCGACGTCTACGTGCCCTGCGACACCTGCGCCGGCCAGCGCTACAACCGCGAGACGCTGGAGGTGGCCTACAAGGGCAGGAACATCCACGAAACCCTGGCGATGACGGTGGAGGCCGCGCGCAGCTTTTTCAGCGCCGTGCCGACACTGGCGCGCAAGCTGCAGACGCTGCTGGACGTGGGCCTGGGCTACATCACGCTGGGCCAGAGCGCCACCACGTTGAGCGGCGGCGAAGCCCAGCGGGTGAAGCTGGCACTTGAGCTGAGCAAACGCGACACCGGCCGCACGCTCTACATCCTGGACGAGCCGACCACCGGCCTGCACTTCGCCGACATCGAGCTGCTGCTGCGGGTGCTGCACCAGCTGCGCGATGCGGGCAATACGATTGTGGTGATCGAGCACAACCTCGACGTCATCAAGACCGCTGACTGGGTGATCGACATGGGCCCCGAGGGCGGCGCCGGCGGCGGGCGGGTGTTGGCGGTGGGGCCGCCCGAGCTGATTGCGGCCTGCGAGGAAAGCTTCACCGGGCGCTTCCTGAAGCCGCTGCTGGCACTGGGCTGACCGGGTCGCCGAGGCCGTCCTGGCCTGTTCGGCCGCTGGCCTTCGGCCAACGCCAAACGGGAGACGGCAGACGCCAGACGCCGAACCCCAGCGGGCTCAGAGGCTGAGAGGAATTCGAGCGTGGCCGAGCAACGCGCCAAAACGTGCCCGATCTAGGCGCAAAGCGCAGTCATAGCCTGGGCTATGGCGAGCATTTGCAACGACGAGCGGGGGCGTTTTGGCGTGGTGAGCGGACATGATCGAAAAACTCTCAGCCTCTCAGGCGCCGGGATCGCTGGGCGCCGGAGCGCGCGCCGAGCCGGCCACCAGGTCGAAGCGGAACAGCCGGCATTCGATCGGCCCGTTCCACAGCGGCACCCGCCGGCTCTCCTTCAAGCGCAGCGCTTGCGGCAGCTTCATGTCGGGGCTCAGCAGCCAGGCCGTCCAGCCGGCGTAGTGGCGTTTCCAGTGCGCCGCCAACTGGCTGAAAAACTCGGCCGAGTTGCCGCCCGGGTTGCCGCTGGAATCGAAGCTCTCGCGCGCGGCACGCGGCCCGCCGCGCTGCTCGCCACGCGAGCCTTTGGGGTCGATACGTTCGCCATACGGCGGGTTCAGCACCAGCAGGCCAGCCGAGGCGCCCAGTTCGACCGGCGGCGGGCGCTGCAGCGCGTCGGCGGTCTTGAACTCGATGGCCGCAGCCACGCCGGCACGGGCCGCGTTGTGCTGGGCAAAGTCGACCATGCGGAACGACACGTCGCCGGCATAGATGGCCACCGCGGGCGCATGTTGCCGGGCGCGGGCGCCATCCTTCAGCCGCGACCAGGCGTTCTGGTGGCTGCGAAATGGCAGCATGCGCTCGAAGGCGAAGCGCCGCGCCAGGCCCGGCACGATGCCGCAGGCGATCTGCGCGGCCTCGATGGCAATGGTGCCGGCGCCGCAACAGGGGTCGAACAGCGGCCCGTCTTCGGCACGGCCTTGCCAACCGGCGGCCGCCAGCATCGCCGCGGCCAGCGTTTCTTTCAGCGGCGCCTCGCCCTTCAGGCCTTGCGCATCGCGCCAGCCGCGCTTGAACAGCGCCTCGCCCGAGGTGTCGGCATACAGCGTGGCGTGGGTCGGCGTGAGGTGCAGCGACAGCGGCAGATCGGGGAACTTGGTGTCGATGCTGGGCCGCTCGCCGGTGGCCTCGCGCAGCACGTCGCAGACCGCATCTTTGACCCGCAGCGTGGCGAAGTTCAGGCTTTGCAGCGGTGAGCGCTGCGCGGTGGTGTCGATGCGGAAGGTCTGCGCCGGGGTGATCCAGTCGGCCCAGGCCACCGTGCGGGCCAGCGCATACAGGTCGTGCTCGTTGTCGTAGCGGCCGTGGGCCAGCGGCCACAACACCCGCTGGGCCAGGCGAGATTCCAGATTCAGCCGCATCGCGGTCAGCGCACCGCCTTCGACCAGTACGCCGCCCCGCAGCACCTCGCCGCTGGCCTCGTCGCCCAGGATGCGCTGCACCTCGTCGGCCAGCAGTGCTTCGGTGCCCGCCGCGCAGGGCAGAAACAGCGGCACCAGGGTGTCGCCGACGGACGCTGCCTTGTGCCCCGCCACCCGCTGTGGGGTGGGGGCGGCACCTGACGGCGGCTTTTGATCGATAGGGTGGCTGGTCACAAGTCTCTGCGCAGGTTGGCGGGCGCGATTTTCAGCGCGTCACGGTACTTGGCCACCGTGCGCCGCGCCACGGTGATGCCTTGTTCGCCCAGCATGTCCGACAGCTGGCTGTCCGACAGCGGCTTGGCCGCGTCTTCGGCCGTCACCAGTTGGCGGATCAGCGCGCGCACCGCGGTGCTGCTGGCGTTGCCACCGGCGTCGGTGTTCAGCGACGAGCCGAAAAAATACTTCAGCTCGAAGGTGCCGAACGGCGTGTTCATGTACTTGGCGGTGGTCACGCGCGAGATGGTGCTCTCGTGCAGGCCCAGCTCGTCGGCGATCTCGCGCAGCACCAGCGGTTTCATCGCAATCTCGCCGTGGCTGAAAAAACCCTTCTGCCGCTCAACGATGGCCTGGCTCACGCGCTGGATGGTGTCGAAGCGCTGCAGGATGTTTTTCATGAACCAGCGCGCCTCTTGCAGCCGCGTCGACAGGCCGGCGGCACTGCCGTTGCGCTGGCCGCGGATGGCTTGGGCGTACAAGTCGTTGATACGCAGCTTGGGCATCACGTCGGGGTTGAGCGTGGCCTTCCAGCCGCGGCCCGACTTGATGACCATCACGTCGGGCACCACGATGTTGGCCTCGGCCTTGGTGAAGGGCCGGCCCGGCTTGGGCTCGCAGGCGACGATCAGCGCCTGGGCTTCGCGCATCAAGTCTTCGTCGGCCCCGGTGGCGGCCATCAGCTTCTTCATGTCGCGGCGGGCCAGCAGTTCGAGGTGGCCGTCGCAGATTCTCATGGCCACCTGGCGGGCGGCGCCCTCGGGCTGTTCGCGCAACTGCAAGCTGATGCATTCACCCAGGTTGCGGGCGCCCACGCCGGTGGGCTCCAGGCTTTGCAACCACTTCAGCGCGATGCGCAAGCGGTCGGCCAGGTCTTCGCGTTCGTCGGCGGCTTCGTCGCCTTCCAGGTCCAGCTGGCTGGCCAGGCGCTCGGCGATGTCGTCCAGTGCGTCGGCCAGGTAGCCATCGTCGTTGAGCGACTCGATCAGCACCATCACCGCTGCGGCATCCTCGGCCGACAGCCGCATGCCCAGCAGCTGGCGGCGCAGGTGGTCTTGCAACGATGGCCCCGAACTGGACGATTCGACCGGCTCGAAATCGTCGTCACCGCCGCTGGAGGACGGGCTGTTGTTGCTGGGCAGCTCGCGGATGCCATCGAAGTCGTCGCGCTCGGTACCGTTCTCCCAGTCGTCGCGTTCGCTGCCGCCGAACTCGGCGCTGTCCATGCCGGCGGGCTCGTCGGCACTGCTGTTGCCGTCGCCGCCGTCCTCGCGCTCGGAGAGCTTGCTTTTTTCGCGCTCGGCGGCCTGGTCGGTGGGCGCAGTCACCCGCTCCAGGCCGAACTCCATCGGCGCGTGGTCTTCCTCGGTGTCGAGGAAGGGGTTGATTTCGAGCATCTGCTCGATTTCCTGGTGCAGCTCCAGCGTCGACAACTGCAGCAGCCGGATCGATTGCTGCAACTGCGGCGTCAATGCCAGGTGCTGGGATAGGCGTACCTGCAGCGACGGTTTCATGGTGTTGTCAGGCCCCGCTCACAGGCGGAAGTGCTCGCCGAGGTAGACCCGCCGCACATCGGCGTTTTCGACGATCTCGGCCGGCGTGCCTTCGGCCAGCACCCGGCCTTCGCTGATGATGTAGGCGCGGTCGCAGATGTCGAGCATCTCGCGCACGTTGTGGTCGGTGATCAGCACGCCGATGCCGCGCGACTTCAGGAAACCGATGATGCGCTGGATCTCGATCACCGCGATCGGGTCGACGCCGGCAAACGGCTCGTCGAGCAGGATGAAGCGCGGCTGGGTGGCCAGCGCGCGGGCGATCTCGACCCGCCGCCGCTCACCACCCGACAGCGCCGGCGCCGGTGAATCACGCAGCGGCTCGATCGACAGGTCGTGCAGCAGTTGTTCCAGCTTGGTCTGGATCGCCGCGGCCTTGAACGGCCGACCGTCGGGGCCGATCTGCAGCTCAAGCACGGCGCGGATGTTTTCTTCCACCGTCAGCTTGCGGAAGATCGACGCTTCTTGTGGCAGGTAGCTCAGGCCCATGCGGGCACGCTGGTGGATCGGCTTGTGCTCTACCGCCACGCCGTCGATGCGGATCTCGCCGGCATCGGCCCGCACCAGCCCGACCACCATGTAGAAGGTGGTGGTCTTGCCGGCGCCGTTGGGTCCCAGCAGGCCGACCACTTCGCCAGCGCCAACGGCCAGGTGAACGTCTTTGACAACCTGGCGCGAGCCGTAGCGCTTTTGCAGCCCGGTCACTTCCAGGCGGCTGCGGGTGGCGGCGGGTGATGCTGCGGGTGATGTTGCGGGTGATGTTGCGGATGATGCTGCGCCCGGCCGGGCCGGCACGATGGCCTGGTCGGCCATCACGGCCGTGCTCAACGCCGCTGCCCCAGCGATGACGAGGGCTTCAGCGTGCTGACGCCGGCCGCCGCCGAGGCCGCATCGTCGGGTGGTCGTGGCGTGATCACGGCGCGCACGCGGCCACCCGGATTGCTGTCGGTCTTGACGCCGCCCTGCACATTGAAGGATTCGGCAACGCTGTCCCACACGATCACCGCGCCCTGGATCTCGTCGGCCACCGTGCTGCCGCGCAGCCGGCGCACCACCGCCGCGCCCTCGAAGCGCAGCGTGCCGGCCTTGCTGTCGTAGTCGATGCGCTGCGCCTGGCCCTCGACGAACTCGTCGGCACTGTCGCGCTTCTGCCGGTAAGACGCCGGCTTGGCCGCGCTGCCCAGGGCCAGCGCGATCTGGTAGCCCTGTGGTGTTTCGCGCAGTTCTAGCCGTTCGGCGCGGATCTGCAGCGTGCCCTGGCTGATCACCACGTTGCCGCTGCACACGCTGGTCTGCTTGATCAAGCTGACCGTACAGGGTTGGTCGGATTCCAGCGTCATCGGCTTGCTGCGGTCGGCCTTGTCGGCCCAGGCCGGCGCCATGCCGACCATCAGCGCAGTCAGCGCCGTCAGCGCAACGAGCAGCAGAGGGGGGAACGGAATCAGGGTAAACATTGACCGGCACAGAACTTGCAGACCATTCTAGGGGCAAGTCTTGGCCCGATCAGCCGGCCCGGATGCGAATTCTGTCGCGCTGTTGCGGGCCAGCCGCCGGGTCGCAACGCCCGGGCGTGTGCCCGGTGCGGCGCGGGCCGGTCAGGCCTTGCGCGCCTGCACGATCAGCGCATCGGCCACTGCCAGCGCGCGCTCTGGCGAGCCGGCGATCGACGGCGAGGTCATGAAGCGGCCGTGGATGCCCAGCGTGGGCACGCCTTCGATGCGGTAGGCCTCGCTCAGCTGGCGCGACTGGCGGATTTTGGTGGCCACCGAAAAGCTCTTCATCGCGTCCAGCAGCTTGGCCGGGTCAACGCCGTTTTTGGTGGCGAACTCGGCGATCTCGGCGTCCTTGTCCAGCCGCTTGTGCTCGACATGCATCGCCGCGAACACCTTGCGGTGCAGCGTGTCGACCAGACCCAGCGCCTCGATCGCGAAGTACAGCCGCTGTGCCGGCTCTTGCGGGGCGTTGAAGGCCACCGGCCAGCGCTTGAAGTTGACCGTGGCGGGCAGCTTCTTGACCCAGGCGTCGAGCGCGGGCTCGAAGGCGCTGCAGTGTGGGCACCAGTAGCCGAAGAACTCGACCACCTCGACCTTGTCGCCGCTCACCGGCACCGGCTGGGCCACCCGCAGAAAATCCTTGCCCTCGATCAGGCCGCCTTGGGCCCAAGCCGGCAGCGCCCCGCCCAACAGGGCCAGCGCGGTGGTGTTCAAAGCAAATTCACGACGGTTCATGCAAGCTACCTTGGTTGTCTGGGCGGGGCCGGTGCGGGTTCAACGGCCGATAGAGCTGTCCGGTGGACAAAGGGTTCAACGTTCAACACGCACCAGGTTGGCCTCGACGCCACCGGCGGCCAACTTGGCCTGGGCGTCCTCGGCTTGTTCGCGGGCGTCGAACGGGCCCAGCCGCACCCGGTAGACGGTGTGGCCGGCTTGTTCACGTTCGGTGATCCTGGCCGACAGGCCCAGCATCGCCAGCTTGGCGCGCTGGGCGTCGGCGTCGTCGGGCCGGCTGTAGGCGCCGGCCTGGACAAAAAAGGCCGCCACCGGCACGCTGCCTGCACTGGCCGCACCGGCGGGCCGCGACGCTGCCCGGGCCACCCCGGTGGCGGACGCGGGCGCTGCCGGCTGGCCGGCCAGCAGCGCGGCCGGGTCGCGGCTGGCGCGGCCGGGCTCGGCCGCTGATGCTGCAGTGGCCGCAGTGGCCGCAGTGGCCGCAGTGGCCGCAGTGGCCGCAGCGGCCGTGGTGGCGGTGCGCGCGGTGGGGGCAACCGGCGCGCCCGGCGTGGCTGGCAAGGCTGGCGCGGTGGCCCCGGCCGCGGCCGGCGGCATCCCGCCGCTGGCATCGGTTACGGCAGGCGCTGCACCGGCCACCGCGCCACTGGCCGCGGCCGCCGGCCGTGCCGGGTGTTTGCCCGCCAGCGGAGCGTTCGGGTCCCAATTTTTGTTGCGCTCGGCCTCGGCCGCATCCTGCTCGGCACTGCGTTGTGGCACCTTGTTGATGAACGGGATCGGCGCCTTGGTGACGTAGAGCGCCACGGCCAGCGCCACGCTCAAGCCGATCAGCAGGCCCACCACCAGGCCGACGACCAGACCACCGCGTTGGCGCGCCTTCATTCGACCACCTCGCCAGCAGCGCTTGCTGGGCCCTCGACGCGGGCCTCGCGGGCCATCAGGTCGGGCGCGCTGACGCCGACCATGGCCAGCGCGTTGCGCAGCACCTGGCGGGTGGCGGCCAGCAAGGCCATGCGGGCCGCCGCCAGCGCCGGGTCGTCGATCAGCAAGCGCTCGGCGCCATACCAGCTGTGCAAGGCCGCTGCCACATCGCGCAGGTAGAAGGCCACGTCGTGCGGCGCCAGATCGGCCGCCGCGGCGCTGAGCATGTCGGGGTAGGCCGCCAGCTTGAGCATCAGCGTGGTTTCGGTTGCTGCGGTCAGCAGTGACAAGTCGGCCGGTTCGGCGGCCAGCGGGCCGACCGCTTTGCCGGTGCGTGCGCTGTACTGCGCCAGCACCGAGCAGATGCGTGCATGCGCGTACTGGACGTAGAACACCGGGTTTTCGTCGCTGGCCTTGAGCGCCAGGTCGACGTCGAAGACAAACTCGGTGTCGGCCTTGCGGCTGATCAGGAAAAAGCGCACTGCGTCGCGGCTGGTCCACTGGATCAGGTCGCGCAAGGTCACGTAGCTGCCGGCGCGTTTGGAGATCTTGACCTCCTCGCCGCCCTTCATCACGGTGACCATCTTGTGCAGCACGTAATCGGGCCAGCCCAAGGGGATGCCCACGCCTGCGGCCTGCAGCCCGGCGCGCACCCGGGCAATGGTGCCGTGGTGGTCGCTGCCCTGCACGTTGATGACCTTGTCGAAGCCGCGCTGCCACTTGTCGATGTGGTAGGCGACATCGGGCACGAAGTAGGTGAACACGCCGCCGTCATTGGGCCGGGCCTCGGCCTCGCCCGGCGTCGCGCTGGCGACGGGGACCGACGCCGACGCCGACGCCGACGCCGACGCCGATTTGCGCATCACGCGGTCCTTGTCGTCACCGTAGTCGGTGCTGCGCAGCCACAGCGCGCCGTCTTTCTCGTAGGTTTTGCCCGACGCGACGAGGCGGGCCACTGCAGCGGCCACCTTGCCGTCGGCATACAGGCTGGATTCGAGGAAGTAATGCTGGAACTTGACGCCGAAGGCCTGCAGGTCTAAGTCTTGTTCATGGCGCAGGTAGGCCACCGCGAACTGGCGGATCGAATCGAGATCGGCCGCGTCGCCGCTGGCCGTGAAGGCGCGGTCGTCGGCATGCACCGTCGTCTTCGCCAGAAAATCGGCGGCGATATCGGCGATGTAGTCGCCGTTGTAGGCCTCGGCGGGCCAGCTGGCTTCACCGGGTTTGAGGCCTTGCAGCCGCGCCTGGGTGCTGCGCGCCAAGGTGGCGATCTGCACCCCGGCGTCGTTGTAATAAAACTCGCGGGTGACGGCCCAGCCCTGGCTTTCATACAGCCGGCAGATCGCGTCACCCAGCGCGCCCTGGCGGCCATGGCCGACATGCAGCGGGCCGGTCGGGTTGGCCGAGACGAACTCGCACATCAGCTTCTTGCCGTTGGCCGGGCGTTGGCCGAAGTGCTCGCCAGCGGCCAGCACCTCGGCCACCACCGCCTGCCGCGCCGCGGCCGACAGCCGCAGGTTGATGAAGCCGGGGCCGGCGATCTCCAGCGCGTCGACCCAGCGCTGCACCGCGGGCTGCTCGTTCAACGCGGCGATCAGCGCGGCGGCCAGTTCGCGCGGGTTGCGTTTCAGCGGCCGGGCCAGCTGCATCGCCGCGGTGATGGCGAAGTCACCGTGCGAGGCCTGCTTGGGCGATTCGAAAGCCGCTGTGTACGGGGTGTCGGGCGCGAGCTGCGCCATCGCGGCGGACAGCGCCGCCAGCAGCTCCTGCTTGGCTTGGATCATGGGAAAGGATTCTACGGTTCGAGGGCTGGCTGGCGACCTGGAGGTCCGCTGCGCTTCAGTCAGGGCCCCGGCCTGCCGACAACCCGGGTTGATCCGCTGCTGCACCACGACCGGCCATGTCTGCACGCCCCGCCTTCGCCAACCTCGAGCTCAAGCTGCCAGCCGCGCCCGGGCTCGCAGCCAAGCCCTCGCCCACGCTCGCCGACCCCGGTCTGCCCGAGCGCATCGGCAAGTACCGGGTGCTGTCGCGCCTGGGCGAGGGCGCCACCAGCGAGGTGTTCCTGGCGGTCGATGAGTTTCACCACCGCAAGGTCGCGATCAAGCGCGTGCGCTTGGCCACGCTGGGCGAAAGCGTCGAGAACCATTACCGCGAGCGCTTCTACGCCGCCGAGGCCGCGCTGGCCGGCAAGTTGGTGCACCCCAACGTGGTGCAGATCTACGATGCCGTGCCCGACCCGCTGCAGCCCTACCTGGTGATGGAGTACGTGGCTGGCGTGACGCTGCGGCGCTTTTGCCGGCCCGATGCACTGCTGGCGCTGAACCAGGTGGTCGAGATCGGCTTCAAGTGCGCGATGGCCTTGGACTACGTGGCGCGCCAGGGCCTGATCCACCGCGACATCAAGCCGGCCAACATCCTGGCCATGTTGACCAACGACCTGGTCACCAACATCAAGATCACCGATTTCGGCAGCGTGTTCGACCAGACCAGCGACCGCACCCAGGTGTTTCGGGTCGGCTCGCTGGCCTACATGTCGCCCGAACAACTCGACGGCAGCGCGCTCGACTGCCGTGCCGACATGTATTCGCTCGGCGC
>JAYVDE010000509.1:0-10262 GCA_043749575.1 Burkholderiaceae bacterium
CCTTGCCGCACTGGCAGTGCGACTGCGGGTCTACGCCTAGCTTGGCGAAAAAATCCATCGATTTCATTTCGTAATGCCTTTGGTGAAACGAACTACTAGCAGCCTGTCGGACTTGGGTCGGTGACAGGCTGCTGGCCCGAACCGCCGCTCGAAAGCGCCGCGGCCGGGCCGCTCCACAGACCCGTTAGACCGCTGGCCTTCAGTCGGGCTTCTCGTCGCGCGGGCGCTCACCGGCCCGCCGTTCGTCGGCGATCCGCTGCCGACGCTGGGCCAGCAGGTCGCGCAGGCGGGCGTCGATCACCGACGCGTCGATGAAATCGACGGCCGCGCCGCCCTGACGCGCCAGCCGCTGGCCGGCCCGCAGCCGGTCGATCGCGCCGGCCAGGTTGCCCAGCGCGGCTTGCGCTTCGGCCGCGGCCCGCACCGCACGCAGCGGCTGGCCCTGGCGGTCGGCGGTTTGGGACAGCAACTGCCAGGCCGAGGCGTCTTCGCGCTGGCCGGCAACCCAGGTCTGCAGCGTCTCGGCGCTGCGCTTGAGCGCCGCCGGGCTGCCTTCGGCCAAGGCCCAATCGGCCTGCAGCAGCAGGCTGGCGCGCGCGCCATCAGCCGCATCGGCTGCGTTGGCCGCAGTGGCGGCATTCATCGTCACGCTGGCCGTGGCGGCGGCCATCGCCGCGCTGGCGCTGGGCACGTCGCCACGGGCCAGCGCCAGTTGCACGGTCAGCCGGGCCAGCGCCCGACGCGCCGCCGGCTCGGGCTGGGGCAGCGGGGCCAGCAGCGACAGCGCCGCCGCCGTGGCCTTGTCGGCGCGCGCAAAGTCGCGCAGCAGGCCCGAGGCCAGTGCGCTGGTGTAGAGCGCGGCCAGCCGGTCGGCCAGCGAAAACTCGGCCTGGCCGGCGCGGGCGTCGAAATCCTGCAGCCGGCGCAGCGCCGTGGCCGATGGGTCCATCAGCACACGGGCGCGGCCCTGCATCAGGCTGTGCAGCAGCGGCGCGGGCGGTGGCGTGGCCGCGGCGCCGCTGGCCTGCACGTTCTGCCGTGCCTCGCCGATGCGGTCGATCGTCAACGGGTGGCTGCGCAGGTAGGGGAAGCCGCCGCTGTCGTTGAGCCGGCTCGACCCATCGAGTTTGTCGAACATGGCTGGCATGCCGGCCGGGGCGAAACCGGCGTCGGTCATCAGCGACAGGCCGCTGCGGTCGGCCTCGCGCTCCATGTCGCGCGAGAAATTCAACTGTGCCTGCACCATCGCCGCCTGGCCACCGGCGATGGCCGCCTGTGCGGCGTCGGGGCTGGACGTGCGGCTGGCCACCAGCAGGCCCAGCAACATCGCCGCCAGGCTCAGCGAGCTGGCCCGCGATGACGCCGCGATGCTGCGCGCGATGTGCCGCTGGGTGATGTGCGACAGCTCGTGGCCCAGCACCGAGGCCAGCTCATCGGGCGTGGCCGTGATGGCCATCAACCCCAGGTGCAGGCCGACGAAGCCGCCCGGCAGCGCAAAGGCGTTGACCGAGCGGTCGCGCACCAGAAACAGCTCGTAGGGGAACAAGCGCTCGGTGTCGACGCCGATGTTGCCGTTGCGCCGCGCGGCCTGCACCAGCGGCAACCACAGGCTTTGGGCGTAGTCGAGCAGCTCGGGGTCGTCGAGGTAAGCCGCGTCGCGCCGGATCTCGCGCATGATCTGCTCGCCGATGCGCTTTTCCTGGCTGAGGTTGAACTCGTCCGAGGCCGATTCACCCAGCGACGGCAGCCGCACCGTGCTGGGCGGCGTGCCCTGGGCCTGCAGCGGCGGCACCAAGCCCGCGGCCAGGCTGGCGGCCAGCCCGATGCACAGCAGACGCTGGTGGCGACGCCGGGGCTGAGGCTGAAGCGGTTGGGGGGCGGTGCGGAGGGGGTTCAAGCGCGGCATCCGATGGGCGTCGCCTATCATCCCATCCGCTCGTTGCTGCCTTGTAACCACCGCCATGACCTTGCCGCTGACCCACTTCGATGCCCACGGCCAGGCCCACATGGTGGACGTGGCCGGCAAGACCGACAGCCACCGCAGCGCGCTGGCCACCGGCACCATCCGCATGCAGCCAGCGACGCTGGCGCTGATCACTGGCGGCAGCACCAAGAAGGGCGACGTGATCGGCATCGCCCGCATCGCGGCGATTCAGGCGGCCAAGCGCACGGCCGAGCTGATCCCGCTGTGCCACCCGCTGCCGCTGACCCACGTGGCGGTCGAGTTCGAGATCGACGAGGCGGCGAGTGCGGTGCACATCCGCGTGCAGGCCGAGACGGTGGGCAAGACCGGCGTCGAGATGGAAGCACTGACCGCCGTGCAGGTGGGGCTGCTGACGATCTACGACATGTGCAAGGCGGCCGACCGCGGCATGGTGATGACCGACGTGCGCCTGCTGGACAAGCAGGGTGGCAAGTCGGGGCATTGGGTGGCGACTTCGTAGGTCGCCAGCGGGCGGGCACCCAGCCGACACACCGGCGAGGGACGGCCCTTCTCAGCAGCCCAGCAGTCGGCGTTCGAGCAGGGTCTTGAAGTTGCGGCGGCTGTCGGCGATCAGCAGCACGGACACCTGGTCACCGTCGACCCGGTAGACCACCCGGTAGGGTTTGAAGAACACCTGGCGGTAGCGCCGAATGCCCAGCGCTGCCAGTTCTGCCGGGTAGGTGCCCCGCTCAGGCTGCAACGCCAAGGTGTGGCAGGTCGACAGTACTCTGTCGAGCACATGCTCGGCAGCGCCGGGTGAATCATGCTGGGCAATCCAGCGCACCAGCGCTCGGAGGTCTTGTTTCGCCCGGGCAGTGATCGTGACCCGGTAGGTTTCAGGCACCGTCAAGATCAGCGCTTGAATTCATCGTGCAGATCGGCACGCAGGTCGGCGATGGCCTCGGCGATCGGCTGCACCTGACCGTCGTCGACTTCGCGGTCAGCCAGCGCCAGCAGCTTGAGCAGCGCCAGCGTCTCCTGCATTTCTTCGTAGCTGGCCACGTCCTGCAGCACGGCCTTGGCTTCGCCGTTCTGGGTGATCAGTACCGGCTCGCGCTGCTCAGCCAACTGCTGCAGCATCTCGGCCGCGTTGGCCTTCAGGTAGCTGATCGACTTGACTTGGGTGGAGTAGCGCATGTCGGATGCCCGGGCCGGTTTCGTGGTCTGAATATAGACCATTAAAAGACCGCCTCGACATCGGGGGCCGGGTCACGGCGCCAACCGCGGCGGCAGCTTGGCAAACTCTCGCCAATCGTGCGCCGACTCGGGCGCCTGGCACTGGAACTCGATCTGTGCGCCGCCCTCGCAGGGCGCGAAGAAGGCCTCGGCATCGGGGTTGCGAAACTCGCGCAGTCGCTGTGCCAGCCAGCGGGCCCGGTCGACATCGCCAGTGGCGGCCAGGTGGCGGGCCCAGGCGACCATCAAGCGGGTGTCGAGCAGCGAATGCGGCGCCCGCACGAAACCCCGCGCCGCGCTGTCGGGCGGCACCGGGTTGGTGGCCGCGGCGTAATCGGCATGGTGGCCAAACAGCAGACTGCGCTGGCCGTCGGCGACCCGCTCGGCCAAGGACGCCGCGCCATCGCCCGGGGCGTAGATCACCACCGCGCGCTGGTAGTCCAGCGCGGCCAGCACACCGCCCGCGCTGACCACCAGGCCGGCGCCCGCACCGAGCCAGGCGGGGCTGACCCGGCGCGGCGGGCCAGGCTGGACGGCGGGCTGTTCGAGCCAGGCATCGGCCGCCGGCGCCCCCAACGCAAAACCCCAGGCCAGCGCCGCGGGCAGCAGGAAGTAGGCGTACCACAGCGGGTACTCCACCAGGCTGTGCAGGCCGATCAGCAGCACCAGCACCAGCGCGGCCCGAGCCGCGGTGGCGGCATCACCCTCGGCCCGGGCTGCGGTGGCGGCATCACCCGAAGCCCGATCCGCGGTGGCGGCATCACCCGCCGCCCGCGCCGTCCGCCGCCACGCCTGCACCAGCGCGGTCAACAGCAGCAGCAGCACCAAGCCGGCCAGTGGCAGGCCCAGTTCCACCGCCAGCTGCAGCGGCAGGCTGTGGGTGTGGTCGAAAAAAGCCGTGGGCCGGCCGGGAAATGCGGAGATCGACCAGGCGAAGTTGAACTCGCCGAAGCCCACGCCCAGCAGCGGCTGCGCGACGATCAAAGCCCAGGTGTTGCGGGCGATGTTGAGCCGCGAATTGGGGCTGCTGCCGCCGGCCGTCAGGTCCGACAAGCCACCGCCGTCGGCCAGCCGCGCGCTGGCGCCGATGGCCAGGTGGTTGAGCTCGCCCACCCAGGCCATCGCGCCATAGGCCGCGGCGTAGAGCAGCGGCGTGAGTGCCAGCAAGCCCCGCGTGGCGGGCGACAGGCGGCGGTCGAACGCGCCCCACAGCAGCAGCAGCAGCAGGCCCACCGCGCCGGTGCGCGAGGCCGTCAGTTCGATCGCGAACACCAGCAGCGCGGCCACCGCCCACAGCACGGTGCGCGGCAGGCGGCGAAGCTCGTGCAGCGCCACCGCAGCGACCAGGGCCCAGAGCAGCAAGCTGCACAGGTGGTTGGGCTGGCGCAGGTTGCCGACCGCGCGGCCGACCAGGCCGGAGGGGGCGATCCAGGCGCTGTCGGCCCAGGCCGGCAGGAACACCTGGATCACCGCCACCACGCTGCTGAGCACGCCGGCCAGCAACAAAGCCCAGGCCAACGCCGCAAAGTCAGCGGCGCCGCTGGGCCGTCGCGCGGCAGCGGCGCCGGCCACCACCATCACGCCGGCCGCTGCCAGCAGGCCGATGGCCTGCAAGGCCAGGGAGAGGGGCAGCGAGCCCAGGCCGGACGACGCGGCGGCGGCCGCCGCCACCAACGCCAACGCGGCGAGCAGCGGCGCTGTCGATCCAGCGATGCGCGCCGGCGCCAGCAGCGCCGCCACCGCACCCCACAGTGCGACGGCAAGGCACTGGTTGAGCAGCGTGGCTGATGGCGGCTGGTGGTAGGCCAGCAGCGTGGGGGTGGTGGCGGCCAGGATCGCGATGAACAGCAACCAAGGCGGTAGCGGCGCTGCGGTCGGGCGGGCGGGCGGGTAGGTGGCGGCCACGGTCATGGCGCGGTATTTTTTTGAGCAGACATGGTGACGATGCTGCCACTGTTCATGCCAGCGCCGGGCGGCGGCGAACTCGTGCGCATGAGCGCATGGGGGCGCGTGCTTGGGTGCTCGCGTGCGTCAGTGCGTCAGTGCGTCAGTGCGTCAGTGCGTCAGTGCGGTCGTGCGGTCGTGCCTGCGCGCTGCCGAGGCCCGGCGCGTCAGGGCGCGGTCACCCAGTTGACCAGGCGCAGCCCAGGCACACGCGCAAACTCTCGCATGTTGTGGCTGACCAGGGTGACGCCGAGGGCCAGTGCATGGCCGGTGATCTGCGTGTCGAGCGGTCAAGCCCGCGAACCGGAAAGCCTTGGGCAGGCGCACGGCCTGGCGTACGGCTTGGCGCAAGGGGGCGCAACGCTTGAGATGCGTATGGCAAGCTACGCTGATCAAGCAATCTACAAGCCAACGGAATACGGCGTGCGCGTCTTGGTCGTTCGACACCACAATCGCGCGCCTAGTTACGGGCAGGGTCGTAACTAACCAATGCAAAACTTCGGCGCGATCAGGGCATCGAAGCCTAGCCATTCGCTCAAGCGGTCAGTGGCGTTCATTGAGTCGGGGCGCCAGACGCTTCCGAGCGCTGGACTGCTGCGGAACATCAGAGTAGGATTAAATCCTATTCAAGATTGGAGGCGCTATGCGAACCACACAACAACTGAGCATCACCCTGCCTAACGACATGGCGGATGTGGTCAAAAACAAGGTTCGGTCGGGCGAGTACGCCACCGAAAGCGAGGTGATCCGTGATGGGCTGCGCGCTCTTCTAGCGCGTGATCGAGCCGTCGAAAGCTGGTTACACAACCAGGTCGGCCCGGCCTACGACGCCCTGAAAGCCGATCCATCCCGAGCTGTCACGCTTGACCAAGTGCGTGCCCGTCTTGCTGTCGAGCATGCGAAGGCACGATGAGCTATCGCGTTGTCTTCACCCCGGAGGCCGAGGAACAGCTTGCGGCCCTGTACGGCTACATCGCCGTTGCAGCATCACCCGACATTGCAGCGCGGTACACCGAGGCCATCATGAGCTACTGCGAGAGCCTGTGTACCTTCCCACATCGCGGCACCCTGCGCGATGACGTGCGTGCCGGCCTGCGCATCACCAACTACAAGAAGCGCGCCGTGATCGCCTTCGACGTAGACGCTGAGCTGGTGTCCATCATTGGCGTGTTCTACGGTGGACAGGACTACGAGACGATTCTGACCGATGACTAACGCGGCGGGCGACCGCGCGTTGCAGTCGAGCGCGTGCAGCGTGGCAGATTCGCCCCAAGACATCGAAGCGGCATCACCACGTCAGCCGGCAGGCATCGACATAGCCGGCCACCGCCGCATGCAAGGCAGCCTCAAACAAGGCCACCGAGTCGCCGTGAAAGGTGAGCAGGTTGGCGATGCCCAACGCCAAGGCAAAAGGCAAGACCTGACCCCATGACCGGACCGGGGTGACCGGGGGGCAAAAGGCAAGACCTGACCCCATGACTCCGCGACACCAACACGGAAAGTCGCTGAGCGGGAGGCAAAAGGCAAGACCTGACTCCTGTGCGACGCCATCGCGGAAAGTCGCTGAGCGGGGGGCAAAAGGCAAGACCTGACCCCATGAACTCACATGAACTCATGAACTCATGACCCCATGAACTCACCATGCAAAAGGCCCACCGAAGTGGGCCTAGTTTCAATCGTTTCGGTTACCAGCGGCCCGCCGGGCCTGCTGTTCATGCCATCAGATCATCAGGCCTTGCAAAGAATCGGCACAGTCGGGGACACTTGCGCAGCCAGGCAACCGCCGGAACGGACCCAGGTTAGCGCGCCGGGGGATGTAGTAACGTCCGGCGTGAGAACCATGGTGGACGCGGCGTTGGTGGTGGCAGTGGGGGTCAAGGTGATCACGCCATTGGTGACACCGACGGAGGCGACATGCGTAGTTGCCGAGGTCGCGGGAATACCGTTGGTCCCGAGATTACAGCCGGTCAGCGTGCCCGTTTCTTGCGCACAAACGGCAACGGAAGTTTGGTACGCTGCCGCAACCGAGCTGACTTCAGAGAACTTGGCCTTGAGCGTGTAATTTTGGTAAGCCGGCAACGCCACGGCGGCCAGGATGCCGATGATCGCGACGACGATCATCAGTTCGATCAGGGTGAAACCCTTTTGGATGCTGCGCTTCATGGTGATAACTCCGGAGGTTGAGGAGGGTGAGGACAGGAACGAAAGAAGGGGCGACTGCGCTCCATACATTGCAGGTCGCGTGCCAGCCAGCTTTTGATGTCGCCCAACTCGCCTGACGGGCATAAGTCACGGTCTGTCAGCCCCAACCGGCCAATTTTTGTCACTTGCCGCACGCAGCGGGTGACCAAACCTGTCAGCGCCGACCGATCACGTCACAGCATGACCAGCATCGGTACCGGACGACAGCCTTCGATACGCGGTATCTATCAACGTGTGCTGCGCGACCGGCACGGTTGGGGCCGAGCGGCCGGCTCACCGGTTTTGCGCAGCGTCGTAGGCGGCCTTGGCGGCCCGCATCAGTGAAGCATGCAAGCACCCCATTTTGGGTGTCTGGCCATGCGGGGCCCTGGCGGCCACTTTGAAAAATGCGTCGGTCCAGGGCAGATTCAGCAGGCTCTTGAAGTCGAATTTGGTGTCGAAAGCCAGCCCAGCCAATGCAAACGCACCCGGGTTGGACGCTTTCAAAATTGCGAACTCACCGGCCCTCAGGCGGTCAACGCGTTGCGAGCTGCCGTAGACCAGCTGCACCACGAACCCGTCGGCCTGTGTCACCACGGACGTCACCAAGGCGGGCCGTGGTTTTGGGCCCGGCGCCATGTCGGGTAACTCAGGAAACCAGCACCACACCAGATCGCCGGGTGAGGGCGGCGCCCAGGTGCCCCGCATCAGAACAGGCTTTGCTTGTCCAGCACCTCGCCCTGCGGCAGGTGGGCGTTGGCCCGTTTCTGGACGCTGACCAACTGGCTGGCCGTCAGCGGCCCCCCATCGGCCTCGTAGGCCGGCAGCACCTCTTCAGCCAGCTTCGACAGTGCCATGTGCACCACCTGGGTTTCGGTCGTGTCAAGCTCGCTGGCAAGCGCCTTGACGGTGGCCCGCGTGACACCGAAGCGGGTGTCTTTGGCGCGAAACTTCAACAGTAGAGAATCGGCGACAGCGGGCATTTGGGCACTCCGGGATATATGTCCAGTATATACATTCGCGCAGCCGAATGCGTTTGGGCGCGCCGAAATCTCGACCGCTCAAGCCAGCACCATCACCTGCCCGGCCACCAACGCCTGCACCCGGTGGCGCGGGTCGAGCGCAGCGATCTCGCCCATCACCGCGTCCAGCTCACCCGGCTTGATGTGGGTGATGAACACCTGCGCGCCCTGGGCCAGGTGTTGCAGCTCCTGGCCCAGCGCGGCGGGGTGCAGATGGCGGCTGACGGCGGCCAGCTGGTATTCGTCGTTGCGGAAGGCGGTCTCGATCACCAGGCTGTGCACCTTGATCGCCTGCAGCCGCTGCCACAGCGCCGGGTTGGGCGCCGTGTCGCCGGTGAAGACCCAGGCGCCTTCGGTGGCGCCCAGCACGGCAAAACCGACCGCCGGCACGGTGTGCAGCGCCGGCAGCACCTCGATGCGGTGGCGGCCCAGTTGAAGTTGGTCGCCTGTGGCAAAGGGCTGCAGCGCCAGGATCGGCGCCGCGGGCGTCGGCAGGCGGGTGAAATCGGGCCAGATCACGCCGTTGAAGACATGGCTGCGCAGCGCGGCCAGCGTGGCGGGCAGCGCGTGCACGGTGATCGGTGGCCGGCCGGCGCGGCGGCGCATCACGCTGTCGGCCAGCAGCGGCACGCCCAGCACATGGTCGAGGTGCGAATGGCTGAGCAGGATGTGGTCGATGCGGGCCAGCTCGTCGAGCGTCAAGTCGCCCACGCCGGTGCCGGCGTCGATCAGCACGTCGTCGTCGAGCAGAAAGGCCGTGGTGCGGCAGCCGGCGGCGATGGAACCCGAACAGCCTAGGACGCGGATGTGCATGAATCTGGGCGAACCCCGGGGGGCCAGCCGTTGCGGTGGCGGGGCGCAGCGGTGTTGCCAGATCGATCCGGCACGCCCGCTGCGTCGAAACCGCATGGTGCAGGGCGCAGTGACCGGCGGCAAGCCGATGGCCGGCAATTTCCGCACGCTGCCTGGGCCCCCGTTGCCACCGGCCGCCGGGGCCGTGAACTCGGTCACGGCCCGGTCGGGCCAGGCCAGGCGGTCCGAAGCCGACCCGGCGGCAGCCCAACGGCCGCCCGCGCACAACGCCGCGGCGCCGCGGCGCCGGCCGCTCAGCCGTGGATGAACTGCATCTGCGTGCCCGCCAGCTCGATCAAGTCGCCGTTGGCCAGCGGGGCGGTCTCGGTGACCAGCGGCACGCCGTTGATGCTGGGGCGGCTGGCGCCCTCGACATGGGCCAGCACGTAGCCGGTGGGCCGGCGGGTGATCGACGCCACCTGCACGCCGGGCTTGCCGACGGTGGTGACCACCTTGGTCAAGGTGACCGCGCGGCCAGCCGCCGCGCCGCTGAGCACCTTGATCGACGCCGCCTGGCCGGCCAAAGCCTGCAGGGCCGGCGCCAGGCTGGGCAGCGGCGAGGTGTGGTTGTACGGGGTGTGCGGCACGCCGGCGCTGCCGGGCCGCATGATCATCGTCTGCTCGAAGTTGCCGGCCTCTTCGACCAGGTACTTGATCTTGTACTTGCCGATCTCGACCGTGTCGTTGTGGGCAAGCATCTGCTTTTTGATCGCCTTGCCGTTGATGTAGGTGCCGTTGGTGCTGTTCAAGTCTTCGATGAAGACATCGTTGCCCAACATCTGCAAGACGGCATGCTCACCGCTGACCGCCAGGTTGTCGATCACGATGTCGTTGTACGGGCGGCGGCCCAGGGTGGTCTTGTCCTTGGTGATCTGCACATCCTTGATCACCACGCCGTCGAGAGACACTACCAGCTTGCCCATGCTTGCCC
The DNA here is from genome assembly GCA_043749575.1 of Burkholderiaceae bacterium. Taxonomy (GTDB): domain Bacteria; phylum Pseudomonadota; class Gammaproteobacteria; order Burkholderiales; family Burkholderiaceae_C; genus Pseudaquabacterium. The sequence continues at coordinate 10,091 of JAYVDE010000509.1, forward strand.
TTTTGTCTGTCTGACCGTCACTGGGGGTACGGATGCGGCATGCCGGCCGGTGTGGCGCTAGCAGCCTGATTCAGCGTCCGAACTTCCACCAAGGCCGCATGGCCCCCGAGGGGCCTCCTGCTACGCGCACCAGGATCAGGGCGATATTATCCTTACCGCCGGCCTCGTTGGC
>JAYVDE010000510.1:0-3846 GCA_043749575.1 Burkholderiaceae bacterium
GATCCCGGCCGTCTGATCCCGCAGCCCCACAACACCCCGGAGACCGCGCCCATGCCGCCTCGCCATCCCGCACCCGGCGATCTCGACGCCATCGAGACCGCGAGCCGCGACGAGATCAGCGCACTGCAGTTGCAGCGCTTGCGCAGCACGCTGGGGCGCGCCTACGACCTGGTGCCGCACTACAAGCAGGCATTCGATGCCGCGGGCGTGCAGCCGGCTGATTTGAAGACGCTGGCCGACCTGGCGAAGTTTCCGTTCACCACCAAGCAGGACTTGCGCGCCAACTACCCGTTTGGCATGTTCGCGGTGCCGCGGGCCCAAGTGGCGCGCATCCACGCGTCGTCGGGCACCACCGGCAAACCCACCGTGGTGGGCTACACCAAAAACGACATCAACACCTGGGCCGACCTGGGCGCGCGCAGCATCCGCGCTGCCGGCGGACGGGCCGGCGACATGGTGCACGTGGCCTACGGCTACGGCCTGTTCACCGGCGGCCTGGGCGCGCACTACGGCGCCGAACGCCTAGGCTGCACGGTGGTGCCGATGTCGGGCGGCCAGACCGAGAAGCAGGTGCAGCTGATCGTCGATTTCCAGCCCGACATCATCATGGTCACGCCCAGCTACATGCAGGTGATCATCGAAGAGTTCCGCCGCCAGGGGCTGGACCCGGCGGCGATGTCGGTGAAGGTCGGCATCTTCGGCGCCGAACCCTGGACCGAGGCGATGCGCCGCGAGATCGAGACCAGCGCCGGCTTGGACGCTGTCGACATCTACGGCCTCAGCGAGGTGATGGGCCCGGGCGTGGCCAGCGAGTGTGTCGAAAGCAAAGACGGCCCGGTGGTCTGGGAAGACCACTTTCTGCCCGAAATCATCGACCCCATCACCGGCGCAGTGCTGCCCGATGGCAGCGACGGTGAATTGGTTTTCACCTCACTGACCAAGGAGGCGCTGCCGATCATCCGCTACCGCACCCGCGACCTGACGCGGCTGCTGCCGCCGACCTCGCGCGCATTTCGGCGCATCGGCAAAATCGTCGGCCGCAGTGACGACATGCTGATCATCCGCGGTGTCAACCTGTTCCCGACCCAAATCGAGGAGATCGTGCTGCAGCACCCGAAGCTGTCGGGCCAGTACCAGCTGGTGGTCGCCCGGGACGGCCCGCTCGACACGCTGCGGGTGCGCACCGAGCTGAACCTCGCGGCGCAGCACGCATCGCCAGCCGACATCGGCGAGATCGCGCTGTGGCTGCAGCACCGCATCAAAACCCTGGTGGGCGTGAGCTCCGTCATCGACGTGCTGCCACCCGACAGCATCGAGCGCACGCTCACCGGCAAGGCCAGGCGCGTGCTTGACCAGCGCAGCCGCTGAACTTCAACGATTCAACAAAGGCAGTCATGTACACGCAGGCAATGGACACGATGGGCAAGGAGATGAGCGAAGCGCCTAAAGCGCTGCGTTCGGCCGACGAGCTGGCGCTGCAAGCGCGTTTTGACGCCCGCATCGACGCTGGCGAGTTCATCGAGGCCAAGGACTGGATGCCCGAGAACTACCGCAAGACGCTGCTGCGCCAGATCAGCCAGCATGCGCACAGCGAGATCGTCGGCATGCTGCCCGAGGGCCAGTGGATCAGCCGCGCGCCCACGCTCAAGCGCAAGGCCATCCTGCTGGCCAAGGTGCAGGACGAGGGCGGCCACGGCCTCTACCTGTATGCCGCAGCCGAGACCTTGGGGCAAAGCCGCGACCAGCTGATCGATGCGCTGCACACCGGCCGCGCCAAGTACAGCAGCATCTTCAACTACCCCACGCTGAGCTGGGCCGACATCGGCTGTGTCGGCTGGCTGGTCGACGGCGCGGCGATCATGAACCAAGTGCCGATCTGCCGCTGCAGCTACGCGCCCTATGCGCGGGCGATGATCCGCATCTGCCGCGAAGAGAGCTTCCACCAGCGCCAGGGCTTCGATGCGCTGCTGGTGATGATGCAGCGTGGCAGCGACGCCCAGCGCAGGATGGTGCAAGACGCCGTCGACCGCTGGTGGTGGCCCTGCCTGATGATGTTTGGCCCGCCCGACGACCAGAGCCCCAACTCGGCCCAGGGCATGCGCTGGGGCATCAAGCGGGTGAGCAACGACACGCTGCGGCAGAAGTTTGTCGACGCCGCGGTCGACCAGGCACGGGTATTGGGCGTGAGCTTGCCCGACCCCGACTTGCGCTGGAACGAAGAGCGCCAGCACTGGGACTTCGGCGTGATCGACTGGCCCGAGTTCTACCGCGTGCTGGCCGGCCAGGGCCCCTGCAACCAGGACCGCCTGGCGACCCGTGTGACCGCCTGGGACGAAGGCGCCTGGGTGCGCGATGCCGCCACGGCCTATGCCCGCAAGCAGGCGTTGAAGGCCCAGGCGCCGCAGCAAGCTGCCTGAACGCATGAACGCTTGCGAGCGAATCGAAGCAGGAGACCGCCATGACTGAACCTAACATCCAGAACGAATGGCCGCTGTGGGAAGTGTTTGTGCGCAGCCGTGCCGGCCTGGACCACAAACATTGCGGCAGCCTGCACGCCAGCGACGCCACGATGGCGATCCAGCTGGCGCGCGATGTCTATACCCGCCGGCAAGAGGGCTGCAGCATCTGGGTGGTGCCCAGCGCCCAGATCACCGCCAGCGACCCCGCCGACAAGGCGATGTACTTCGACCCGGCCGAGGACAAGGTGTACCGCCACCCCACGTTCTACAAGCTACCGGCCGAAGTCGACCACATGTGATAGCCCCGCGATGACCGCCTCCATTCAATTGAACAAGACCCCCGAGCTGCAGTACCTGCTGCGCCTGGGCGACACCTGTCTGATCCTGGGTCAGCGGCTGGGCGAGTGGTGCGGCCACGGCCCGGTGCTCGAAGAAGACATCGCCCTGACCAACATGTCGCTCGACTTGATCGGCCAGGCCCGTGCGCTGCTGACCCGTGCCGGCCAGTTGCAGAGCCCGGCCTTCGACGAAGACCAGCTGGCGTTTCTGCGCGACGAGCGTGACTACTTCAACCCCACGCTGGTCGAGCTGCCGAATTCGGCGTCGGGCCCGGGCCAACCCGGCGACTTTGCGCTGACGGTGCAGCGCAACCTGATGGTCGCCACGCTGCTCAAGCTGTTGTGGCAGAAGCTGGCCAGCTCGTCCGATGCCGAACTGGCGGCGATCGCCGGCAAGGCGGTCAAGGAAGCGCGCTACCACCAGCAGCACGCCGCTGACTGGGTGGTGCGGCTGGGCGACGGCAGCGATGAATCACGGCGCCGCAGCCAGGCCGCGCTGGTCACGCTGTGGCGCTACACGCCCGAGCTGTTCGAGGCCGATGCGGTCGACGAGGCCGCCGCCGCCAGCGGCTTGGGGCCGCGTTGGGCCGATGTGCAGGCCGACTGGGCCACCGAGGTCGGCGAGGTGTTGGCCGAGGCCGGCCTCCAGCCGCCCGCCGACACCGCCTTCCGCAGCAGCGGCAAGCGCGGCGTGCACTCCGAGCACATGGGCTTCATGCTGGCCGAGATGCAGCATTTACAGCGATCCTTCCCCGGCGGCGCCTGGTGATGCCCCTCCCCGATGCGCTTACAGCGCCTCCCACCCAGGGTGGCGCCGCCAGCGGCCCGGCGGAGCCGGTTCCGCGGCGGCCGCTGGGTTCCGCCCGCGCCGAGCTTGCCTGGGAGGCGCTGGCCGCTGTGCTCGCCCCCGAGGTGCCGGCGCTGTCGCTGCGCGACCTGGGCATCGTGCGCGGCGTGGTCGACGAGGGGGAGGGCGGCTGCCTGGAGGTGGTGTTGACGCCGACCTACTCGGGCTGCCCGGCCACCGAGGTCATCAGCCAGAGCGTGGT
>JAYVDE010000511.1:0-3827 GCA_043749575.1 Burkholderiaceae bacterium
CTCGGTGTCGTTCAGCGCATTCAGCGCGGCATACAGCGTGGTCGTCTTGCCGCTGCCGGTGGGGCCGGTGACCACGAACATGCCATTCGGCCGCTTCAGCGTGCGGGCCACCGCGGCGGCCACCTCGGGCGGCAGGCCCAGGTGGTCGAGCGACAGCAGGCCGGCGCTCTGGTTGAGCAGCCGCATCACCACCGATTCACCGTGCTGGGTGGGCAGGGTGCTGATGCGCACGTCGATGCTGCCGAGCTTGAGCCGCACATGGAAGCGGCCATCCTGCGGCAGCCGCTTCTCGCTGATGTCGAGCCCGCTCATCAGCTTCAAGCGCAGCGCCACCGCGCCGGCGATCTTGGCGTCGGCCTCGGTCTGCACGTGCAGCACACCGTCGATGCGAAAGCGGATGCGCAGGTTGCGCTCCTGCGGCTCGATGTGGATGTCAGATGCGCGCTTGCGCAGCGCCTGCTCGAACATCGAGCTGAGCAGGCGCACCACCGGCGCGTCCTCGGTGGTCACCTGGCCCAGGCCCAGCAGGTCGCCGATCTCGTCTTCGACGGTGGCGATGTCGGCGGTCAGCTCGCGGGCCAGGCCGGCGATCTCGTCGCCGCCGCGGTAGACCCGGTCCAGCGCGGCCAGCAAATGGCTTTCAGCCACAACGGCCAGGTCGATCTCACGCCGGGTCAGGCGCGCCACCTCGTCGTAGGCGTTCAGGTCAGTGGGGTCGGCCATCGCCACCCGCAGCGGCGCGCCGGCGGTGTCTTCGATCGGCAGTGCGCGCAGGCGGCGGGCGTGCGTTTCGGGCAGCAGCGCGGCCACCTCGGGGCGCAGGTTGCGGGTCGTCAGGTCGATGAAGGGCGCGCGCAGCTGGCGCGCCACCGCCTTGGCGATCTGCACCTCGGTGACCCACTGGTGGTCGATGAACACCCGGCCGAGCTTGCGGCCGGTTTTCTTCTGCTCGATCAGCGCTTGATCGAGCTGGGCGCTGGTGATCAGCGCCTGCTGGATCAGCAGGTCGCCTAGGCGGATGCGTTCGGGGCGGGCCATGTCGTGTCTGCCGGGCCGGGCTCAGGGCTTGGCGGCGGTGAGCGGCGGCTGCATCGACGCCGCGCCGAAGGCCGGCGCATCGGGCCACGAGCCGTCGTCGTGGATGATGGTCGGCTTGAGCATGATCACCAGCTCGCGCTTGCTGACGATGGTGCTGGTCTGGCGGAACAGGCCGCCGACCACCGGCAAATCGCCGATCACCGGCAGGCCGGTGCGCTCGTCGCGCAGCTCGGTCTTCATCAGGCCGCCGATGGCGACGATCTGGCCGTCCTTCACCCGCACGATCGAGTCGGTCTCGTTGACCGCGCTCGACGCCAGCGGCAGGCGGAAAACGCCCTGCGTGCCGAGGTCGATGTCCTTGTTCTTTTCGGTCACCCGGCTGATGGTGGGGTGGACATGCAGCATCACGTTGCCGGCGTCGTCGATCTGCGGCGTCACGTCCAGCGAGATGCCCGAGAAGAAGGGCTGCAATGTCAGCGTCGGCGTGGTCACCGTGCTGGCGCCGCTGCTGGTGGTGTTGCTGGAGATGCCGGTGACGTAGAGCTCGTCGCTGCCGACCTTGAGCACCGCCTTCTGGTTGTTCAGCGTGGCGATGCGCGGGCTGGAGAGCACCTGCACGTCGCCCTGGCTCTCCAGAAAGTTGAGCAACGCGGCAAAGTTGGCAGCCTGGAAGGCCAGGCCGTAGAAACCACGGCCCAGCGCGTTGGCGGCCAGGCCGACGCCGGGCGTGACTATGCTGCCGCTGCCGATCAGGTCGCCGGCGTTGCCCAGCTTGGTGCCCGGCGCGACGCTGCCGAGGGTCACCTGGCCGCTGCCCAGCTTGCCGAAAGCGGCCCAGTTGATGCCGGTCTGGGCATCCTTGCTGAGGCTGACCTCGACGATCTTGGCCTCCAGCATGACCTGGCGCTCGATCGAGATCTGCACCGCCTTGAGGTACTGCTCGACCTGGCGCAGCTCGGCCGGCGTGGCCTTGACCACCACCACACCGGCGGCCGGGTTCAGCACCACGCTGCGGCCGCCCGCGGCGCCCACCAGCGCGGCCAGTGAGCTTTGCACCTCGCGCCAGAAGTCGGCGTCGGAGGTGGTGCGCACATGGGCGTTGTCGTCGGGCCGGTTGCCGGGGCCGCTGCTGGTGGTGCTGCTATTGCCGATGTTGGTGGTGCTGCTGCCGGCTCCCGCGGTGGTGATGGCGCTGGAGCTGACCCGGATGTCGCTGGCGCCCTGGCGCCGGCCGGGCAGGTAGTTGATGCGGAAGAGCCGCGTCTGCACCGTGTTGGGGTAGATGAAGATGCGGTTGCCGGTGACGCGGAACTCGTAGCCGAACAGCTCGCGCAGCGTGTCGAGCGCCTCCAGCACGGTGGTGTCTTTCAGCGTGATCGACAGCGTGCCGCTGACCTCGGGCGAGACCAGCATGTTGTAGGCCGAGCCATGGGCCAATTGCAGGAACACCTGCGCCGCCGGGGCGCTGTTGATAGCCAGGTCGAAGCGCGATTCGGCCACCGGCGGCGGTGCCGGCATGCGGGGGGCTGCCCCCGCCAGTTGCGTCGGCGCGCGGGTGAGCGGCAAGGTCGTCGCCGCGGCCAGTACCTGCGTCGGGGCCAACGCGGCGGTGGCGGTGGCGGTGGCGGTGGCCATCACGATGGACTGGGCAGCGGCGGCGGGCGGTGTCCAGGCGGCCATTGCCAGCACCGTGGGCGCATGATCGCGGCGCGCCACGGGACGCAGCATCGTGCCCAGGTCCTGCAGCTGGGCGGTGGCCTGCCACACGGACTCGTCGGCCAGCACCGGGGCGGGCCTTTGCGCGGCCGCGGGCAAGGGTGCGGCGCTGCCCAGCAGCAGCGGCAAGGCCAGCGGCAGCCAGGCCGCCAGCGTGCGGCGTTTGAGGGGGTTGGGCAAGCCGGGGTGGCCGATCGGGTGCATACGGGTCATGGGGCGGTCCTTGCGGCCACGGACAGCGGCACGGGCGTGGTCGGATAGGGCATGGCAAGCCCCGGGCGGTCGCTGCGCGCGGGCACGTCGGACGCTTCTGCAGCAGCGGGCTCGTAGCGAGTGGCGTGGCTCGTGGCGATGCTGCCGGGCAGCTGCTTCGGGCTGCCGCCCAGCAGCAGCACACGCTCGGGGCCCGCGCGGCCGGCCAGCGTGATGCCCTGGCGGTCGATCGCCTGCACCAGCCGGCCGCCGACGGTGTCACCGGCCTTGACCAACTGGCCGTCGATCAACGCCAGCGCCGGGCCGCTGACCGACACCCGCACCGACTGCAGCACCGGCAGGGGCGCGACCACCGCAGCCAGACGGGCAGCCGGCGTCACGTTGCGGCCGTCGCGGGGTCGAACCGGGCCGCCGTCGGCGCCGCCGGCCGGGGTGGCGGCGGCCGACGGTGGCCGGGTGGGGTCGGCCAGCGGGCCGGCGTGGGCGGCGCCCGCCAAGCTGGCGCCCAACAGGCAGGCGCCCAGCAGGCAGGCCGGGTGCAGGCTGGCGCGCCGCAGCGGCCAGGTCAAGCGGGGCTGCACGGCGGTGACATCGGGTGGCCGAGGGGCGGCAAGGTCAAATCTCCAGCCAATGCCGCTCGCGGCTGATCGTGTAGACGCGCAGGGTCAGCACCGACTTCGGGTGCTGCTCAACTTTCAGGCCGCCCGTGCGGTTTTGCGAAAGTTCTTTTACTGCGTCCACAATTTCATCTATGACGCTATCCGGTTCGGGAGTAGGTCGGCGATCGCGTCCAAACAATTGTACAATTTCTCCCCGACCCAATTGTTCCAGAAATCGGCGAAATTCCGACTGCAATATTA
>JAYVDE010000512.1:0-3812 GCA_043749575.1 Burkholderiaceae bacterium
ATCCTCGCCATAGCTGGGCTATGGCTGTGGTTTGCGCCTTGCAGCCCATCCCAAACCAGGGCGCCCACACTCGCGAGGACTTGTTCAGCATGGCCCTAAACCGGTACGCCGAAGGCGCGAAGATTTCGTCGCGAGCGGGCCTAGCTTGGGTCGAGGAGCGCAGCCGTACTCCCGTACGGCGAGCACCGCAGGCCCAAGATCGGCCCGCGCAGCAGAAAGATTCGTGCCTTCAGTGGATCAGGCGTTCTTCGGGGGCGACGAACAACTCGTCGAGGATCAGCGCGTCGGGCTCTTCGCCCAGGCTCCAGAAGACCATCAGCACGATGACCTTGAGGTCTTCGAGTGCCAGCGGGCATTCGCCCACCGCGGTGGCGCGGTCGATCACCATCTCGCGCATCGCCGGTGGCAACACGCCGGCCGATTCAAGGAAGCTGACGAAGCCGATCGAGTCCTCGCCCAAGCGCTCGGTTTCGGCCGCCGAATAAACCCGCATGCTGTCGGGCGATTGGTCTGCGGTGTAGGCCTGGGCGTTTTCAGCCAGGCCGTCGAGCCAGACCAGAGCCTCGGCGATCTCGTCGCTTTCAAAGCCGACGGCCGAGAGCTTGCGGGTCAGCTGGCCGTGCTCAGGGCAGGCGTCAGGGCGCCAATAATTCTCGTAAAGATAGACCAGAACCTCGAACATGAATCCACTATACCCCAGCGTTTCCGGTCCGCGGGGGTGCTTGACCGGGCCGGTTTTACGGTGCGGAAAAAGCGTGAAATACCCGCCAGCCGGGCAGGCGGGGTGCTGGCCGGGGTGTTGGCCGAAGCTTGGCCTCAGGAGGCCTGCCGGCGCTGGTACAGCCCACCCGGCAAGCGGGCCACCAGGCCGTCGAGCTCCAATGTCAGCAGGTGGGCCGACAGCGCCGGCGCTGGCCAGCCGCAGCGGTCGATCAGCGCGTCGAGCGACAGCGGGTCATGGCCCAGCGCGCGCAAGACGGCGTCGTCGGGCTCGGCCGCCGCCGCCGCGTCAGCGTGCACTGTGAGCGCGGTGGGTGCGGTGGGTGCTTTGGGTACTTTTGGCGCTGCGGCGGTGGCCAGCGGCGGCAAGGCGCCCAACTCTTCCAGCACCTGCTCGGGCGAGTCGACCAGTGCCGCGCCCTGGCGGATCAGCGCGTGGCAGCCGGCCGATTGCGACGACAGGATCGAGCCGGGGATCGCCATCACCTCGCGACCGGCCTCGCACGCCAGCCGGGCGGTGATCAGCGAGCCCGAGCGCAGCGCCGCCTCGACCACCAGCGTGCCCTGGGCCAGCCCCGCGATGATGCGGTTGCGCTGCGGAAAGTTCTGCGCCAGCGGCGGTGTGCCCAGCGCCAGCTCGCTGACGAGCAGGCCGGTTTTGGCGATCTGGTGGGCCAGCGCCTGGTGGCTGGCCGGGTAGATGCGGTCGATGCCGGTGCCGACCACCGCGATGGTGTCGCCGCCCGCGGCCAGCGCGCCTTCATGCGCCGCGCCGTCGACCCCGGCAGCCATGCCCGAGACAATGGTCCAGCCCTGCGCCGCCACCGCGGCGGCGAAGCGGCGCGCGTTGTCGCGGCCCTGAGCGCTGGGCCGGCGGCTGCCGACGATGGCCAGCGCACGGTGCTGCAGCAAGTCGCTGCGGCCGTGCAGGTACAGCAGCAGCGGCGGATCAGCGGCGTGCAGCAGCGGCGCCGGGTAGTCGGCGTCACCCAGCACCATCACCCGTCGGCCCGGCCCGGCCTGCAGCCAGGCCAGCGTGGCGGCCAGCCGTTGCGCGTGGCCGTCGGGTGGGCGGGTCAGGCCGAGTGCAGTGGGGCCGTCGACCCACGCGCCCAGCGCGGTGACCGAGGCGTCCAGCACGGCTTGCGGTGAACCGAAGTGCGCCAGCAGCCGGCGCGCTGCGTCGCGGCCGACGCCGGGGCTCAGCAGCAGGTGCAGCCAGGCACCGAGTTCATCGGCGTCGAACGTGGCCGCGGCGGCCGGTGAGTCAGACGGGGCGGCGCTGGCCGGCATGGTGTCGGCCGTGCAGCAGGATGTCAGGGCTGGCTGAACCGGTCGCCGGGCTTGATCGGGTCGTTGGCCGACAGGATCAGCGCATACGACACCCGCTCGAAGACGCGGAAGACGAACAGCAGGCCGCTGCGTTCGTCGGGCAGCTGGATCGGCTGTGGCTTGGCGCCGGTGGCGTCCTTGGCGATGGCGCCGGCGCTCCACAAGGCCAGCACATGGCCGCGCTCGAGCCCGTCGCGGCTGCCGCGGTTGATCGCCACGATCTGGCTCTGCCCGGCGCTCAGCGCTTCGCCGTAGATCGAGACCACCCGGCCGTCGACCGCGGTGGCCGGTGGGTGCGGCACGTAGGCGCTGAAATCGCGCGCCGGCACGGGCGCCAGGCGGTCGCCCACGCCGGCTTCCTGGCGCACGCTGCTCATCACGAAGGTGGCGGGCACCGGCAAGCCGTTGACCGGGCTGGTGCCTTCGGCGCGCACGAAGTCGGCGGTGCCGATGTAGCCCGCCTCGTAGCCCAGTATTTCCTTGCTCAGCGGGTCGAGCAGCGGCTTGGCCTGGCGGAACATCGTGAAGCTGCGGGCGCCGCCGAGATCACCGCGGACATAGGCCGTTTCACCGCGCGAGATCAGCACCCGGCCCTCTTGCGTGGCAACGATGCGCGGCGCGGCGGCCAGTTCGTCCTGGTTGAGCACCACTGCCTCGTTCAGGAAGGGGCCGATCAAGTGCAGCGGGATCGACGCGATGGCGCCGTTGTCGAGCAACTGGCTGCGCACCTGCGGCGTCAGCTTGACGGTGTTGGTGGGCGCCTGGCCCTGGCCCGCGCCGCCGGCCAGCTGCAGCCGGGCGCGGTCGCCATCCTTGACCAGCAGCAGCACCTGGCCGGGGTAGATCAGGTGCGGGTTGCGGATGTCTTGCAGGTTCATGCCCCACAGCTCGGGCCAGCGCCAGGGCGTCTTGAGGAAGATTCCGGCGATGGCCCAGAGCGTGTCGCCGCGCTGCACGGTGTGCGAGGCCGGCGCGTTACCGGCCAGCGCCGACAGCGGCACGCCGGTTTGCGCCACCTGCTGGGCGGTGGCGCGCTGCCCCTGCGTGACTGGCTCGTTGGCCTGCGCCGGCCCGGCCAGCAGGCAGGCGCCGACCACCGCAAGCGCCTGCGCAACCGCCAGCGCGGGGGCCCAGGCCCGTGTCGGCTGGTGGCCCGCGTGGCAGCCGCCGATCCGCACCGGCAGGGCAGGGCGGGCAAGGCGGGGTGGGCTTGAACTCATGGTGGCGGTCTCCGGATGGGCCGGTGCGACAATCGAGGCCTTGTCGGCGTGCGATGCAGCACCCGCAGCACGGTGGGCTGAAACGCCGACAATGTTCATGCTGCCTCGCAGATTCTGCCGATAAACCCTTGATATCGCAACGAAAAGTGCTGCCCGCTAAGGCCCGAACAAGGCCCGAATCGGCGCTGGACGTTGCTTGACATCCACAACGGTAACCCCATGTGTCGATGCTGTGCCGATTCGCTTCGGCACGCCCTTGGCACACCTGCCCGCCATGGCCCAGCTGAACATCCTTCGCTTCCCCGATCCCCGCCTGCACACCGTGGCCAAACCGGTGGCACAGGTCGACGACGCCCTCCGTCGCTTGATCGACGACATGCTCGAGACGATGTACGAGGCCGACGGTGTGGGCCTGGCCGCCACGCAGGTGGACCAGCACATCCGCCTGCTGGTGATGGACATCTCCGAGCAGCGTGACCAGCCGCGGGTGCTGATCAACCCCGAGATCATCGCCCGCAGCGACGAACTTCGCCGCGCCGA
>JAYVDE010000513.1:0-3806 GCA_043749575.1 Burkholderiaceae bacterium
GCGAGATCAGGTCGGCCAGCCAGTGGTTCATCGAGCCGTAGCCGGTGGCGTAGACCAGCAGGTCGGCCGGCAGCTCGGTGCCGTCGGTCAACGTGACCGAGGTCGGGTTGATGCGCTCGATCGTGGTGTGGCTCTTGAGCTTGACGCTGCCGTTGGCCACCAGCTCGGACGCACCGACGTCGATGTAGTAGCCCGAGCCGCGGCGCAGGTACTTCATGAACAGGCCCGAGCCGTCGACACCGAAGTCGAGCATGAAACCGGCTTTCTCCAGCCGGCCGTACAGGTCGGCCTCGCGTCGCTTCATCTCGTCATAGACCGGCACCTGCAGCGGCGCCATGATCTTGTAGGGCAGGCTGGCGAAGATCAGGTCGGCCATGTGGTGGTTGACGCCCGCCTTCAGCGCCTGCTCACTGTAGAGCCCGCCCAGCGCCAGCTCCATCAGCGCGGCCGAGGGCGCGATGTGGGTCGACGAGCGCTGGACCATGGTCACGTCGACGTCGTTCTCCCACAGCGCGGCGCAGATGTCGTGGGCCGAGTTGTTGCTGCCCAGCACCACCGCCTTCTTGCCCTGGTAGGCCGCGGGGCCGCGGTGCTGGCTGGAATGGTGTTGGTCGCCCAGGAAGGTCTCGGCACCCGGGATCATGGGCACGCTGGGGTAGCCCGAGACGCCCAGCGCCATCACCAGCTCCTTGGGCCGCAGCACCACGGTTTGGCCTTCGCGTTCGACCGTCACGGCCCAGCGGCCGCTGGCCTCGTCGTACTGGCACTTCTTGGCCAGCGCCCCGCCCCAGTAGTTCAGCTCCATCAGCTGGGTGTAGGCCTCCAGCCAGTCACCGAGCTTGTCCTTGGGCGTGAACACCGGCCAGTCGTCGGGGAATTCCAGGTACGGCAGGTGGTCGTACCAGACCGGGTCGTGCAGGCACAGGCTCTTGTAGCGGTTGCGCCAGCTGTCGCCGGCCCGCGGGTTCTTCTCGACGATGATCGTCGGCACGCCCAGGTGGCGCAAGCGCGCGCCCAGCGCGATGCCACCCTGGCCACCGCCGATCACCACCACGTCGGGGTCGACGGTGTAACCCAGCGAGGCCTGCTCCTCGGCGCGCCGCTCGGCCCAGGATTTGCGGCCCTTCTGCGCGCCATGCTCGGCACCGGCGCTGCGGCGCTCGCCTTTCTTCTCCTCGTGGTCCTTGAGCTCGACCATCGTCGTCAGCAGCGTCCAGGCGCGGCCGCCGACCAGCCGCAAGTGGCCGCGGCCGCGCGACAGCCGGGTCTCGAAGATGCACCAGGCGTCGATCACGCCGTCGGCGCTGGTGGCCTGGCCCTCGACCTGCCAGTTCGACGGCGCCACGTCGTCGAGCCGGGCGGCCAGCATCGCCCGCACTTGCGCCGGGTTCTCCTGGGTGCAGATGTTCCAGGTGAAGCTGACGAGGTCGCGCCAGTAGCAATCGTCGCCAAACAGCGCCACGGCGGCGTCGAGGTCGCGGCGCTGCAGCGCCTGGTCGAAGCAGGTCAGCCAGTCTTGCGCCTGGGCGGTGGCGGTGGCGGTGGCGGTGGGGGTCGGGTCGGGGGTCGGGTCGGGGGTCGGGTCGCTCATGGGATCGGTCTCCATTCAGGGTTGACATCGGTGGCCCGGCGGGCCCACCCGCCGCGTTTGGCGCCGGCGGCGAGCCTGCCACTGTGCGGCCACTTCGCCGGCTTGGCGAGTGCGGACAAACGCGCAGCCGTCGGTGCCCAGCGGGCGGGCCACGCGGCAGCGGCTGCGGGGCCGCCGCCACCTCCCGCCCGCGACAACCGGCGCTTGGGCGCTGGCGCGGCTTGGCAAGCGAGCGGGTCGAGAAAGCTTGAATCCGCAGCCAACAGCTTGCCTGTAGCAGCCGTTCGGTGCGCGCGGCGTTGCGCTATTCCTGCCGCGCCGCGGTCGTTCAGGCCTTGCGCAGCGCGTTCGCGTCGATCAGCGCAGCGTCGTTCGTCACCCTGCGCACTGCGAGCGGGTCTTTGTCGCTCTCACACTGCTCGACGACGCTGCGCACGACCTCGATCCAGCGTAGCCGGGTGGCGCTGCGCAGGTCGATCAACCACGGCGCGTCACGCTCGCCGGCCAACAAAGGTTGGCGGTAAAGCGTCAATGCCCGTTCCGCCGCACGCAACCACGGTTCACTGCCGCGACGCGCTTCGCGCATCTGTTGGCGCTGATGTTCGAATGCCCGCAGGTCCAGCGACACCCGGTGCGGATGCAGGCTCACCTTGCCGTCGTGAACCGTCACTGCATCGTCACACTGGAGCAGCTTGCGCAGCCGCGACAGGCCGGTGTCGAGCGACCGCCGCGCCTGGTCGCCGTCTGAATCGGGCCAGATCATCTCGGCCAGTTCGTCGGCCGGCACGGCGTTGCCGCCCAACGCCGACAGCGCCTTCAAGAATTCAAGCAGTCGATGCGATGCTTTGCCCACAGCGGCGCGTTGGGCTTCGCTGCCTGAACCCGAGGGCCCCAGGTGCAGCGAGAAGCCGTCCAGCACCTTGATCCGCGCGGCCCAGGGCCAGTGCTCGACGTCAGGCGAAGGTGGCGCCAGCCGCAGCCGCTGTGCAATGCGCTGCATGGCCGGAACATGCCGGCCTTCCTGAAGCGCAAACGCGACCACGCGGGCCACGCCGGGCCGGTTCCAGCCCGGTCCCCACGGGTAAGTGGTCACGCTTCGCAATTGCATCGCCTGGTCGAGCGAACGCCGTGCTGCATCGAGCTGGCCCGATTGCAGATGCACCAAGGCCTGGTAGGTCTCGATGGAGCCGCACAGGATGCGCAGGTTCGGGCCGACATGGGCCCTCAAGTCCTGCAGCGTGGCATGGGCCTCGTCACACTGCCCTGCCAGCGCCTGCGCGCAACTGAGCGTCAGGCCCAGGCTGGTGCGCAGCCAGCCCAGCCCACCTTCATCGCACAGCTTGACGCCGCGCAGTGCGTGCGCCACCGCATCGCCCAGGCGCTGCTCTTCGATCGCGCAGCGGGCCTGTTCGAGGTCGATGCAGGCCTGCGTGGACAGCGATGCATCGGCGAGCAGCGGCACCAGCTCCGTCTCGAGCATCCGGCGCGCGCGGTCGGGTCGACCCATCTGCAGTTCCAGTGTCACATCCCAGCGCACGAAGTCGGCGAACGGCGGCGACTGGCCCGATGCGTCGTGCAACTCGCGCGCGCGGCGCATGACCTCGCGACCCCCGTCGACGTCAGCCAGGTAGACCAGATGCGTCATCTGCCAGAACCAGAACCACAGCCGGTCGCTCACTGGCACGTCGCTGCGCTCGGCAGTGGCTTGGCTGCGCCGAATAGCGGCGGTGCAGGCCTCGCTGTCGCCCACGCCCCAGTAATAGGCGACCAGGCAGGTGCCGATGCCCACCCCCAGTTCGGGTGCAAGCTTTTCGATCGGCAGCGCGGCGAGCCGCATGGCGTAGTCGGCCAGCAAAGGGTCATCGGGTCGGATCATCAGGCGCGCGCGTGCCAGGCTGATGAGGCCGATCGCGCGGGTGTTCAGGTCCAGATTCAGGTTGTCGTGCAGCAGCGCGTTGAGCCGGCTCGCGTACGGTTCGAGCCAGCGCAGGCTGGCGCGCTCGGCCCACCAGCCCGACATCAGCGAGGCGATGGCTCGCACCTGGCCGGTGCTGTCGCCGGCCAGGTCGAAGGCGGCGAGCGCGCGTTCGATCAGCACGCGGCTCATGGCCGGGTCACGGCCGACGCGGGCGACGCCCAGCCAGTAGACGAGCCAAGGGTCGGCATCACGCAATGGCTTGGGCAGCGCTTCGATCCACTCGGCCAAGGTTTGGTG
>JAYVDE010000514.1:0-24161 GCA_043749575.1 Burkholderiaceae bacterium
CCGCAACGATGCCTGGTACGCCATGAGCCCGGGCAGCACCGCCGAGACCCAGGCCAAAAATGCCCTGCGCATCGGCACGGCCGACGCCTTGAACATCTACACCGCCAACATCGGCGGCGGCCTGCTCGGCTGGGCCACTTTTCCGTCGGACTACACCGCCAAGCCCAAGCTGGACGGCGTCGTGATCCTGACGGCGTCGATGCCCGGCGGCACGGCCGCACCGTACAGCCTGGGCGACACCGGCACCCACGAGGTCGGGCACTGGATGGGGCTTTACCACACCTTTCAAGGGGGCTGCGCGAAGAACGCCAGCAGCGGCGGTGACGGGGTCGCCGACACGGCGGCCGAGCGATCGCCGGCCTATGGCTGCCCGGTCGGTCGCGACTCCTGCGCAGGCATTGCGGGCACCGATCCGATCACCAACTTCATGGACTACACCGACGACGCCTGCATGAACAACTTCACCGGCGGACAGGGCGCGCGCATGAGTTCGGCCTACTCGGCCTACCGCCTGGGCAAGTAGCGCCCGGCGTTCAGGGCGCGCGCGGCGGCTGCCAATCGACCAGCGGATTGCGGCCGTCGTCGCAAACCCATGCGGCGGCGCGAAGTCCCGGCTGCAACTGCCCGGCGCGCCGCTCGATGCGCGGCCAGTCGGCGGCCTCGAAGGGCTTGCGCTCGACCAGGAACCAGCGCGACGGATCGTTCGACCCGGGGTGCTTGATCGTCACCGTCTCGGTCGTGCCCCAATCGGTGCGAATGCCGATCTCGGTGCGGTTGAGCAGGCGCCGGTAGCGCTGCACCTGCCCGCCGTACATCGTCAGGTGGTCGGGTGGGCAGGTGGCTTCGGCGGGTGGCCGCAGCCGTGCGGCCTCGGCCTGCGCCGCCACCGGACCCGGCGTGGTCGCCAGCACCCCGCCCAGCACCCCGCCCAGCACCCTGCCCAGCACCCCGCCCAACGCTGCCGGCGCCGCGAGTGCCGTTGCCCGACGGAGCATGCGCTTCACGCCTGCCGCGGCACGATGACCGCGCCGGTCAGCTGTTCCTGCGCCTGCACCAGCGCCGACACATAGCGCCCGCCATAGCCCAGCGCGCTGGCCAGCACCAGCGACTGGTGCACCGCTTCGCCGACCACCGTGGGCACCGCCAGGTTCTCGGCCAGGTGGGTGTAGTAGCGGATGTCCTTGCGGGCGTTGTCCAGCTCGAACTTCAGGCCGTCCAGGTCGCCGTCCAGCGTCTTGGCCATGGCCTGGAAGATGCCCGAGTTGACCGCGCCCTTGCCGACCAATGCCACCAGCTGGCGCAGGTCGACCCCCGCGCGCTGACCGACCGCAAAGGCCTCGGCGGTAGCAGTGCAGATGGCATGGGCGATGAAGTTGTTCAGCAGCTTGATGACGTGGCCGCTGCCCGGCCCGCCGACATGGAACACGTTCTCGGCAAAACAGTGCAGCAGCGGGGCTAGCCGGGCAAACACCGCCGGGTCGGCGCCGACCATCACGTTGAGCTTGCCGGCCTCGGCCTCGACCGGCGTGCGCGCCAGCGGCGCGTCGACCAGCAGCACGCCGGCCTCGGCGCACAACGCACGCAGCCGCTTGGTCGAATCGGGCTCACTGGTCGAACAGTCGACGAGGGTCAGGCCGGGCTTCATGCCGAGCCGGGCGCCGGCCAGCAAGCCCTGCGGCCCGCTGACCAAAGACTCGACCTGGGGCGAGCCGGTGACGCAGAGGAACACCACCTCGCAGCTGCGCGCCAGGTCGGCAGCGCTGGCGACTTCGGTGGCGCCGGCGGCCAGCAGGTCGGCGACGCGGTCGCGGTTGCGGTGCACGGTCAACTGCAGCGTGTGGCCGTGGCCGAGCAAGTGGCGGGCCATGCCGTGGCCCATGAGGCCCGATGCGCCGATGAATCCGATGTCTGCCATGAACGTCTCCTGGTGGGTGCGATGCCGCGGTCGGGCAGCCGCTTGTCAGGATGTTCGCATGGCCGCCCGGTGCCGCCGCACCAGCGGGCCGTCTTCAGTGGGCCAGGTCGCGGTAGAAATAGGTGGTGTCGCACAGGCCGCCGTGCGGCAGCAGCGCGTAGCCCGGGATCACCCCGCAGGCTTGCCAGCCCAGGCGGGCGTACAGCCGCGCGGCATCGACGCTGGCGGTGTCCAGCACCAGTAGCGTCTTGCCGTGTTCTCGCGCCGCTTGTTCCGCGGCCAGCATCAGCGCGGCGCCCAGGCCTTGCCGGCGCGCGCGGTGGTGCACCAGCATCTTTGACACATCGGCGCGGTGTGCTTGGTTGTCGGGTTGGGCCAGCACCAGTTGTACCGTGCCGACGATGCCCGAGGAGTCTTCGGCCACCAGCAGTACCCGCTCACCCAGCGCCGCGCTGTCGGCCACCTGCCGCCAGAAGTGCAGCGCACGGGCCAGCGACAGCGGGTGCATGAAGCTGACTGATGCGCCGCCGTCGACCGCGTCAACCAGCAACTCGGCCAGCGCTCGGGCTTCGGCATCGGCCAGCTTGGTCAGATGGCGGATGCGATGGCGGGGCGCGGCGTTTTGGGTGATAGGTGCATCAGCGATCACATCCGCTCGCACACAGGCCGTCACATCAGTCCTCACAGCAGCCATCACATCACCCGCCCGAACCACCACACGCTCAAACCCGCCGCCAGCAAGGTCAGCAGCGCGCCGGCGGCGGCCAGCAGTGCGCTGACCTCGGTCTCCTTGGTCTCGACGATCAGCCGGCTGCTCAGGCCGTGGTAGACCTGCTTCAAGTCCTCGGCGGTGCCGGCGTAGAAGTAATGGGCTCGGGTGGCGGTGGCGATGTTCTTCAGCGTGTCTTCGTCCAGCCGCACGCGCATGCTCCAGCCCTCGAAGCCGATGGTCTCGCCGGACTTGGTGCCGATGCCCACGGTGAACACCTTGACGCCGCGCTCGGCCGCCATCTTGGCCGCTTCCATCGGGTCGGGCCCGGCCGTGCGCTGGCCGTCGGTCAGCAAGATCACCGCCGCCGAGTTGTAGCTGCCCGGTTCCACCGGTGTGAAAGGTCTCTTGGCCTTCTTTTCTTCGGGCGAGCCCGGCATCGCCCGGGCCCCGGTGATCTGGCTCAGGTCGATGCCCTCGTCGGGAAACAGCGTGGCCAGCGACAGGATCAAGCCCGAGCCGATCGCGGTGGCGCGCTGCATCTGAAAGCGGTCGATCGCGGCGACCACGTCTTCGCGGCTGATGGTGGGCGCCTGCACCACCGCCGCGGTGCCGGCAAACGCCACCACGCCGATGCGCACGTGGCGCGGCAGGCCGGCCACGAAGGTTTTGGCGGCCTCTTGTGCGGCGACCAGGCGGTTGGGTTTGACGTCGGTGGCGCGCATGCTGCCCGACACGTCCATCGCCAGGATGATGGTCTGGTCGCGCGAGGGCAGCGTCAACCTGAGCACCGGCCGCGCGCTGGCCAACAGCAACACCGCCACCGCCGCCAGCAGCAGCGCCGGCGGCATATGGCGGCGCCAGCCGGGGCGGCCGCCCATCGCCTGCTTGACCAGCGCCACGCTGGCCAGCCGCACCGTGTGCTGCTTGCGGCGCTTGAGCAGGCCGAAGTAGGCCAACACCAGCACCGGCAGCAGCAGCAAGGTCCAAAGCGCCTCGGGCCAGAGGAAGTTCATCGGCACGGTTCCGGGTTGATCAGGCCAGCACGGCGGGTGGCCGGTCGGCGCTCAGCGGGTGCGCCAAGGCGGCTGGCAGGCGGTGGCCTGAGGTGGCTCGGGCACGTTGGCGGCGCAGCGCCACCCAACGCAGCAGCGACGCGAGCAAGTCGTCGCCGGTGGCCAGCTCCAGCACGTCGACACCGGCGCTGCCCAGCTGGTCGCGCAGGGCGGTTTCGTGCGCCCCTGCCAGGGCCTCGAAGCGCTGGCGAAAGCCGATGTCTTGCGTGTCGACCAGCAACTGCTCGCCGGTCTCGGCGTCTTCCACCGTCAGCAGGCCGATGTCGGGCAGGGCCATCTCCAGCGGGTCGAGCAGGCGCACCGCCAGCATCTCGTGGCGGCGCGCCAGCCGGCCCAGCGGCGCAGCCCAGCCGGGCTCGCTGATGAAGTCGGACAGCACAAACACCAATGAGCGGCGGCGCAGCAGGGCCTCGGCGCGGCTCAGCAGGTCGGCCAGGCGGGTGGGCGGTCGTTGAGCGCTGGCGGCTTGCCGCCGCGGCTGGCGCATGCGGGCCAGCAACTGCAGCACCTGAAGGCGGCCCAAACCGGGCGGCAACACGGTCTCGGGCGGTTCAGCGCCGGGGTGGTACAGCACGGCACCCACCCGGTTGCCGTGGCGCGTGAGCAGCCGCGCCACCGCCGCAACAAAACCTTCGCCGACCGCCAGCTTGGTGCGGCCGTCGGAGCCGAAATCAACGCTGCCCGAGAGGTCGATCAGGAACCAGGCGGTGAGCTCGCGGTCTTCGGTGAACTGGCGCACGTGCGGCAGCTGCAGCCGGGCGGTGACGTTCCAGTCGATGTGGCGCACGTCGTCGCCATGCTGGTACTCACGCAGGTCGGCGAGGTCGAGCCCGGCGCCACGCCACAGCGTGCGGTAGTCGCCCTGCAGCAGGCCGTCCAGCCGGCGCAGCACGGTCCATTCCAGCCGCTGCAGCAGCGTTTCTGCATCGGTGGCAGTGGGCGCCATCGCGGCCGCGTTGTTCATGGCCGCGTGCCCTGCGGCGAGGCAGCAAGCCCAGCTGCGGGCGCCGCCGGCCCGGTTGTGCCGGTTCGCTGCGGTCGCCACGAGGCGGCGGCGGCGGCCGGCGGTCGGATCGGGCGCAGGCTCATTTCGCGTGCTGCAGCGGCTTGTCGGGCAGCGGCAGCCGGGCCATCACCTTGTCGATCAGCGCATCGGGCGTCAGGCCTTCGGCCAGTGCCTCGTAGCTGAGCACCAGGCGGTGGCGCAGGCAGTCGGCGGCCAGGTCGCCCAGGTCTTCGGGCAACACATAGCCGCGGCCGCGCATGAAGGCCAGCGCGCGCGACGCCTCGATCAACGCAATGCTGGCGCGCGGGCTGGCGCCATAACTCAGGTACTTGCGCAGTTCGCCCAAGCCGTGTTTGTCGGGCCGCCGTGTGGCGCCGACCAGCTTGACCGCGTACTGGATCAGGCTGGGGTCGACGTAGACCTGCCGGCAGGCCTGCTGCAACTCGGCCAGCTGGCCGGTGCTGGCGACGGCCGAGGCCACGATGGGCGGGCCGATCACCCGCTCGACGATGACGAATTCTTCGTCGTCGCTGGGGTAGTCGACCAGCACCTTCATCATGAATCGGTCGACCTGGGCCTCGGGCAGCGGGTAGGTGCCCTCGGTTTCGATCGGGTTCTGCGTCGCCATCACGATGAAGGGCGACGGCACTTTGTGGGCCTCACCGGCGATGGTGACCTGGCGCTCCTGCATCACCTCCAGCAGCGCACTCTGCACCTTGGCCGGTGCGCGGTTGATCTCGTCGGCCAGCAGCAGGTTGGTAAATACCGGGCCCAGCGTGGTGCCGAACTCGCCGGTTTTCTGGTTATAGATGCGCGTGCCCACCAGGTCGGCCGGCACCAGATCCGGCGTGAACTGGATGCGCTTGTAACTGCCCCGCAGCGTCGCCGCCAGCGTGCGCACGGTCAGCGTCTTGGCCAGCCCGGGAACGCCCTCGACCAGCAAGTGCCCTTGGGCCAGCAGCGCCACCATCACCCGTTCGAGGAAGCGGTCTTGGCCCACGACGACGCGCTTGACCTCGTAAAGGATGCGCTCCATCAACTGGGCTGAAGGGTCGTCTCCCCGGTCGCGGGAACCTGCGTTCGACCCGCCGTAGGGGCCTGGCCCACCATCGGGCGACCGGGCGCCGGGCGCGTTGTTTCTGTCCACAGGGTTTCCTTTCAGCGACGCTTCAAAACGGTGGCATCCCGGCGCCGGCGGCGGCGCTTTCGATCGGTACTGCGAAGGCGATGCCGATGAAGGTGCGCTGCTGGTTGGGGTTCATGATCGCGGTGACGATGCCCACCACGTGGCCGTCCATCGTGACCAGCGGGCCGCCTGAATTGCCCGGATTGGCGGCAGCGTCGAACTGGATCAGGTTGGTCAGCATGCGCTGGCCCTCGGGCGAGCGGAACTCGCGCTTGAGGCCAGACACCACGCCTTGCGAGGCCGACGGCCCGATGCCGAACGGAAAGCCCACCGCCAACACGGCTTCACCCGGCGCCAGGCCCGAAGTGGAGCGCATCGTCGCGGCGTGCAAGTCGTCGGGGATGGTCAGCGCTTGCAGCACCGCCAGGTCATGCTCGGGCTGCAGGCTGACCACCTTGGCCTCGCTCTGGCTGCCGTCGGCGAAGTTCACCAGGATGCGCGCCGCGCCGGCCACCACGTGCAGGTTGGTCAGGATCAGGCCCTTGTCGACGATGACCACGCCAGTGCCCACGCTGCGGCCGGCCAGCGGGTCGTCGTCCTCGGTCGCCGGATGGCCGGGCGGCAGCTTGCGCGCACGCGCCGCTGCGGCGCTGCCGGCCGGCGGCGGGGCGGGCTCACCGATCACCTGCACCACCGACGGCAGGATGGCCTCGTAGGCGGCAGCGGCGGCGGCGGCCAGCGGCTCTTTGGCGATGGATTCGCGCAACGCGGCATCGATTTGTTCGACGCTCAGCGGGCGCTTGACCTGGGCGGTCCAGGCTGGCCAGCCGGCGATCAACAGCCCGGCCAGCACCGCCAGTGCCCAGAGCAGGCGTTCATGACGGCGCAGACGATGCGCCCAGCCGGACACCGGCAGCGGTTCAAGCGCAGCGGCTGCAGCGGGCAGCGGCTCGGTCGGCAGGGCCGGCGCAGCGGACTGCGGCGATCGGCTGTAAAGCGGTGTGCGGGCCATCGTCAGCGGCTCCGGCAGCCGCCAGCGGGCCACCCTCTAAATACGGTATCACGGCCCGATTCACCTTGCAGTGCGTCGGCGCTGATCGGCGGGCCCTGCCGGGTCGGTGCATCATCGCGCGATGCCGCCGCCCGCGCCCGCGCACTCACCACTGGCAGCATCCGCGCCACTGCCACCATCCGCGCCACTGTCACCACCGGCGAACTCACCGGCTGGGTCCGCGGCTGGGTCGCCGCTGCCGCCAGAGCCGGTGCCGTACTGGATCGACACCCACTGCCATCTCGATGCGCCCGAGTTCGACGTCGACCGGCCGGCCGTGCTGGCCCGGGCCCGGACCGCGGGTGTGTGGCTGCAAGTGGTGCCGGCGGTGATGGTGTCGCAGTTCGACGCCGTGCGGATGCTGGCCCATGCGCACGGGCTGGCCTATGCACTGGGCATCCACCCGCTTTTCGTCGACCGCGCGGCCGATGACGACCTGGACCGGCTGGCCGAGGCGCTGGCCCGCCACCGCGATGACCCGCGCCTGGTGGCGGTGGGCGAGATCGGACTGGACTATTTCGTGCCGGGGCTGGACGCCGCCCGGCAAGAGCGCTTCTACACCGCGCAACTGAAGCTGGCGCGCAACAACGGCTTGCCGGTGATCCTGCATGTGCGGCGATCAGCCGACGGCTTGTTGAAGGGCTTGCGGCGCATCGCGGTGGCCGGCGGCATTGCGCACGCCTTCAATGCCAGCCGTGTGCAGGCCGATCTGTTTGTCGGCATGGGTTTCCGATTGGGCTTCGGCGGCGCGATGACCTTCGACCGCGCGCTGCAGATCCGCCGGCTGGCGGTTGATCTGCCGGCAAGCGCGTTGGTGCTGGAGACCGACGCCCCCGACATTCCGCCGCATTGGATTTACCGCACGGCCGCGCAGCGGGCGGCGGGAGAAGCCGGCCGCAACGAGCCGGCCGAACTGCCGCGCATCGCCGCCACCTTGGCCGCGCTGCGCGGTTGGACGATCAACGAGACCGCAGCCCAGACCCGCGTCAACGCGCTGGCGGCGTTGCCGCGGTTGGCCGGGCTTTGAGCAAAACCGGCCGGGACTTGCCGGCCACAGCGCCGCTGGCCGCAGCGCCGCTTTTGCAAGGCCTCGGCCCGGTGGCCGGGCCCGGCACCCGGCTGCTGGTGCTGGGCAGCTTTCCCGGCGTGGCGTCGCTGCGGGCGCAGCAGTACTACGGCCACCCGCGCAACCACTTCTGGCCGATCTTGGCCGCGCTGTGGCGGCTTGACTTGGCGGGGCTGGCCTACGAGCAGCGGCTAACTGTGGCCCAGGCGCACGGCGTGGGGCTGTGGGACGTCTACGCCGCCTGCCGCCGCGAGGGCAGCCTGGACAGCGCGATCAAGGCCGCCGTGCCTAACGACCTGGCCGGTCTGGCCGCCCGCCTGCCGCAGCTGCAGGCCATCGCCCACAACGGCGCTGAGTCGGCGCGGGCCCGCCGGGTCACCGAAGCGCTGGGCCTGCCGGTCTACCGGCTGCCGTCGACCAGCCCGGCCCATGCCAGCTGGTCGTTCGAGCGGAAACTAGCGGCCTGGCGCGAAGTGCTTACTGCCCACGGAACCGCCCACTGAAACCCCATGACCCTGCCCAAACGAACCCAAACCCGCCTGGCCGGTGCCACGCTCAGTGAATATGACGGCGTGCGCTACCTGCACCTGGGCAGCGAATGGGTGCAGGGCGCCATGCGCATCCACAGCCCGCGCAAGCTCGAGCTTGAATACATCCAGCGCATGATGGCGTGGCTGCTGTGGCGGCCCGCCGACGCGCCTGCCGAGGGCCACGCGGTGCAACTGGGCCTGGGCGCGGGCGCGATCACCCGCTTCAGCCACCAGACGATGCGCTGGCGCACCACCGCGGTGGAGATCAACCCGACCGTGATCACCGCCTGCAAGCTGTGGTTTCACCTGCCGGCCGACGACGTGCGGCTGAAGGTGGTGCAAGACGACGCGGCGCGCTGGGTGCTGCGCCAAGAGCACCTGGAAACGGTCGACGCGCTCAGTGTCGACCTCTACGACCATGAGGCGGCCGCACCGGTGCTCGACGACGAAGCCTTCTACGCCGCCTGCCGCAGCGTGCTGGTGCCGGGTGGGCTGATGACCGTGAACCTGTTTGGCCGCGATGTCAGCTTCGAGCGCAGTGCGGCGCGGGTGGTGGCGGCCTTCGGGTCGGACCAAGTCTGGCAATTGGCGCCTACCGTCGAAGGCAATACCGTGCTGGTGGCCGGGCGTGAGGTGGAGGTGCCCGACCGCGACACGCTGACTGCCCGTGCCGACGCCATCCAGGCCAAGTACCGGCTGCCGGCGCGCAAGTGGTTGCGGCTGGTCTCGCCCTGGCGGCCGGCTTGAGCAGGCCCGGCGCGGTCTGAAGCCGGCTGGGCGGGGTGCGGCGGTGCGCGCCGGCTGCGGCGGGCTCAGTCGCCACTGACCTTGCCGCGCAGCGTCTTCACCTGACCGCGCTGCACCTTGCCTTCCACCCGCCGGCGCTGCGAGCCCTTGGTCGGCTTGGTCGCCCGCCGCGCCTTGGGCACGTGGGCCGCCGTCTCGATCATCTGGCGCAGCCGTTCGGTGGCATCGGCGCGGTTGCGTTCCAGGCTGCGGTGGTCTTGCGCCTTGATCACGATCACGCCGTCGCCGCTGATGCGCTGGTCGCCGGTGCTCAGCAGCCGCGCCTTGACGGCGTCGGGCAGGCTGGACGCGGCGATGTCGTAGCGCAGGTGCACCGCATTGCTGACCTTGTTGACGTTTTGGCCACCCGCGCCCTGGGCGCGGATCGCATTGAACTCGATCTCGTCCTCTTTCGGGTGACCGGCGGGGGCTGGCATCATCGGCGGCTACTGGAAGGGCAGGGCAACAGCATGTTCGGGGTCACGGATTACGGCGCGTTTGTGGTGGCAGTGATTGTGTTCCTGGCGATCCCCGGGCCAGGCAACCTGGCGCTGATCTGGTCCACCAGCAAGGGCGGCCTGGTCGGCGGCCTGGCAGCCACGCTGGGCGTGATCGCCGGCGACCAGCTGCTGATCTGGCTGGCGGTGGCCGGCGTGGCCGCGTTGCTGGCGACCTCGCCGCTGCTGTTTGCCGGCGTGCAGTGGCTGGGCGCGGCCTACCTGGCCTGGCTGGGCTGGCGCATGATCACGGCCCAGCCGGGTGAAGCGCCGGTGCTGCAGATCCGCGCCGGCCAGTACTTCCGCCAGGCGCTGATGATCACCTTGCTCAACCCGAAGGCGATCGTCTTCTACATGGCGTTTTTTCCGCTGTTTGTCGACCCGCTGCGCCACCAGGGCCTGCTGACCTTCGGCTTCATGGCGGCCACGGTGGCGGGGCTGACCTTGCTGTACGGCGCGCTGGCGGTGGGCCTGACCTGGCATTTCGCCGAGCGGCTGCGCGCCAGCCCGACCGCCACACGCTGGCTCAACCGGCTGGCCGGCACGATGCTGCTGGGCTTCGGCGTCAAGCTGGCCTTGTCGCGCTAGCCGAAGGTTCAACAAAAAGACCGCCGAAGCGGTCTTGGTGACTAGAAGAAGGGCCCAGTTGATGAAGGGCTCAGGCCGCCCTGTCGGGCGTGACGGACCCGGTCACTGCTTGGCGCCTTCCACCAGCCGGCGGCCCAGCGACACCGCGTAGGGTGCTGCGCGCCCGGCCAGCATCGGGTCGACCGACGGCTCGACGCCCTTGGGCAGGACCATCGGGTTGTAGTTGACCGACACGCAGGCCCCGGTCGAATCCGGCGCCACCGATTTGAGGGTCAGGCGGCCCAGGGTGACCTTTTTGCGGTCCTCCGGCAGCGGGGTGACCGCGCTGTCGAGCCTGTCGCCGGGCTGAGCGAGTTGCAGGTTGAAGTCGAAGGCCACGCTGCCGGCCACCACACGTTGGCGCAGCTCATCGAACAGGAACTCAGGCCCCTTGGCCTTGGCTTCGTCGTCGGTCAGCCCCTGCGTGCCGCCGACCGGCTCGAAGATCCACTTGCCGAACTGCTTGTTGCTCTTGGCATCGACAAAGGCGAAGGCATGCACGCCCCAGTAGTTCACCTTGGCGAAGCTCGCCGGCACGGGTTGGCTGGCGAAGTACTTGCCCTGCATCAGCACGTCGGGGTTGGCGTCGGCAAACGCCTTGATCTTCTCCGGGTTAGGTTTCTTGGTCTCCGGGTCCGCGGTCAGCGACTCCAGCCGGCCCAGCAACTGCTCTGGCGTTGCGGCGCCGAAGATCGGTGCCGAGATATTGCCCATCTGCCATGTTTCGTTGCCAGGCAGGTCGAACTGGAGTGCCATGTTGCGCTGGCTCCTGGCGTTGTCGGGGGCCTTGGGGTTGCCCCCGCCCATCGAGAAGCGCACGGTCACGGGAACCGGCTGGCCACTGAAGGCCGACGACACCGACAGGGCCCGGCCCTGCGCACTGCCGATGAACTCAGCGGTGGCGCACAAGCCCTTGGCGCCGGACCGGCGGAATCCTTCGAACTTGCCACCGGCTTGCTCAAAGGCGTTGACCATCTTGCTGGGGTCGATCTGGGCGAAAGCGGGCGCGCTCACGGCGGTCACGGCGCAGGCGATGGACATCGGCAGCAAGGCCGACTTGAAGGACAAAGTGCTCATGCTTGAACTCGTGTGGAGGTTGGGGTTGGGGTTGGCGGGACGTCGGCGAGGGCGAAGGCCCGCGCGAAGTGTAGGGTGCAAGGCTTGCAGCAGACCACGGCTTGGATCGTGGGGGGCGGCAGCGGTCGACGGCCGCCCCGGATCGTGTCAGTATCCTGGCGATCAAACCAACAAGGGGGTGCCATGCAGAACCTGATCTACCTGATCCTCATCGTGTTGTCGGCAGGCGCGGGCTGGACGGCCGGCAGTTGGTCGGGCAAGGACGCCAAGCAGGCGCTGGCGGTGGCCAAACAAGGTGGCGAGAAGATCGAGACCCAGCGCGAGACCTTGCAACTTGCGCTCGACGACAAGCTCAAGGGGCTCAAGCAGCAGCACGATGCCGAACTGGCGCAGCGCGATGCCAAGTTTGTCGTGGCCACCGCCGAGTTCAACCGCAAGGTGTCCGACCGCGACGGCAAGATTGCCACGCTCGACCGCTCGGCCAAGAGCCACCTGCAGCGCGCCGGCGAACTGACGGCCCGGCTGGCCACCGCCAAGCCCGAAGAGCTGGCCGGGCTGAAGGCCGAGATCGCCGACCTGCAAGCCAGGGCCCGCACCGACCTGGCGCAGCGGGCCGGCAATGTCTGCGTCAAGGAACTGGTGCCTGTCGACCTGCTGGCTGAACTTCGTGTGGAGGCGCTATGAGCCGCGGCGCACACCGCTTGGCGAGCGCAGCCGGTCTGGCGGGCCTGCTGCTGCTGCAGGCCTGCGGCACCTTGCCGATCGCCAGCAAGCCGGTGGGCTGCAGCGTCGACGACGCCTTGCTGGTCCAGACCTGCGCTGCGCCGCGCCCGGTGACCGATGGCATCACCTATGGCGACGTGCTGGCCATTGCCCGGCAAGACCGCAAGGCCTTGCTCGACTGCCAGACCCACCTGAAGACCTTGCAGGCCATGCTGACCGAGTGCCGCAGCACGATCAAGGCCTACGGCAGCGAGATCGACCGCATCAACGCCGAGATGGCAGCGCAGCGCCGCTGAGGGCGCCGCCCAGGTGCCACCCAGGTGCCACCCAGGCGGCCACTGGGCCGCGCGGCGCCGGTCAGCATGGCGGACGCCGGTTAGCATCGCAGCGCCTTTAACTTTGCTCGGCGCCATGGCCACCAGCCTGCTGCTCCTGCTCGACGACATCGCCAGCGTGCTGGACGACGTGGCCACGATGTCCAAGGTGGCGGTCAAGAAGACCGCCGGTGTGCTGGGCGACGACTTGGCGCTCAACGCCCAGCAAGTCAGTGGCGTTCAGGCCGACCGCGAACTGCCGGTGGTCTGGGCGGTGGCCCGCGGCTCGCTGGTCAACAAGGCCATCCTGGTGCCGGCGGCATTGGCCATCAGCGCGCTGGCGCCGTGGCTGATCACGCCGCTGCTGATGCTGGGCGGTGCCTATTTGTGCTTCGAGGGTTTCGAGAAACTGGCCCACAAGGCCTTGCACAGCCCGGCCGAAGACGCCGCCGCGCGGGCCGCCATGAATCAAGCCCTGACCGACCCGCAACTCGACCTGCTGGCCTTCGAACGCGACAAGGTCAAGGGCGCGGTGCGCACCGATTTCATCCTGTCGGCCGAGATCGTGGTGATCGCGCTGGGCACGGTGGCCGGCGAGCCGCTGAGCCGCCAGTTCAGTGTGCTGGTGGCGATCTCGCTGCTGATGACGGTGGGGGTCTACGGCCTGGTGGCCGGCATCGTCAAGCTCGACGACGCCGGCCTGTGGCTCAGCCGCCAAGCCGGCGCGCTGCAGCAGGCGCTGGGCCGTGGCCTGCTGCTGACCGCGCCGGCGCTGATGAAGTTGCTGTCGGTGGTGGGCACGGCGGCGATGTTCCTGGTCGGTGGCGGCATCCTGAGCCACGGCATCGCGCCGCTGCACCGGGGGATCGAGGCTGCGGTGGCCGGGGTTGCCGGTGTAGGCCCGCTGCCGGCGTTGCTGTTGCCACTGTTGGCCGACGCGCTGGTGGGGCTGGTCGCCGGCGCGCTGGTGCTGGGCGGGGTGCTGCTGGTCAAACGCCTGCGCGGCTGACCCTTCAGGGCACGCAGCGGGCAGCGCTGCATGGGCAAGTCACCGCGCCGCGTTGCGTGGGCAATTCAGCGCGCTGCGTTGCGCACGCTGGCCACCGCCTGGCCCAGCTCGATGACCGCCAGCGCGTAATAGCTCGACCAGTTGTAGCGGGTCAGCGCATAGAAGTTCTGCGTGCCGGCGACATAGCTGGGTGCGGCGTCGCCGTTCTGCAGCTCGACCAGCGCCAGCGGCCCGCTGTGGCCGGCACCAGCGGCGTCCAGTTCGGCGCCGCGCTCGGTCATTTGCGCGGCGCTGAAGCTGGGCAGGATGTCGGGTGCCAGCAGCGCGGCGCGGTCGGCGCTGTCTACCGGCGGCTTGACCGGGTAGTGCGTGGCCATGCCGCGCTGCCAGCCGTGTTCGGCCAGGTAGCGGGCCACGCTGCCGATCGCATCGGGCACCGAGCCGGCACCGCCCGCGGCCATGTCGATGTGGCCGTTGCCGTCGAAGTCGACCGCAAACCGGTTGATGCTGCCGGGCATGAACTGGCCCAATCCGATCGCACCGGCGAACGAGCCCTTGACGGCGGTGGCCACCAGCTGCTCGGTCTGCACCAGCCTCAGGAACTGGCCCAGCTCGTCGCGGAAGAAGGCGCTGCGGTCTTTGCGGCCCTTCGGAAAATCGAGGCTCAGCGTGGTCAGCGCGTCGAGCACGCGGAAGTTGCCGGTGACCCGGCCGTAAAAAGTCTCGACGCCGATGATGCCCACCACCACGGCAGCCGGCACGCCGTAACGCTGCTCAGCAGCGTCCAGCCAGGTCAGGTTGGCCGACCAGAAGGCCACACCGGCGCGCAGCCGGTCGGGTTCGATGAAGCGGGCGCGGTAAGCCGCCCAGTTTTTGGCGGTGCCGGCGGGCGGCGGCATGATCAGCCGCGCCACCGCGGGCTGGTAGCGCGCCTGCGCCAGCTGGGCGCGGGCCCAGGCCGGCGCCAGCCCGTGCCGCTCGGCCAGCTCGTCGGCCAGCGCCAGCACGTCCTCGCGCTGGCCGTAGGTCACCGTGTCGGGATCGCTGTCGCTGCGCACCGGCTGGGGCTGGCCGGTCACGGCCTTGGCGGCCTTGGACCGTGGCTTGACAGCCTTGCCCGCTTTGCCCGCTTTGGCCACCTTGGGTTTGGCTTGGGGCTCGCTGGCGGCATGCGCCGGGGCCGGCATGGCCAGGCCCCAGCACACGGCCAGCGACATGAGCACCGGCATGAGCATCGGCTTGAACACCGGCATGCCGACAGTCCCGGCGACATGAGCGGCCCCATAGGCGACCACCGAACCGACGACCGACCCGCCGACCGACAAACGGTTCATCAGGCCACTGGCCAGGCTGCGGGCGGTCGGTCGAGTAAGGGGACTCATGGTCGGCGATTATCCCGGCGCGGTGGGGCCGGCGGACGGCACCGGCTTGGCCGCTGCGCTGCCCCGCAGCCGGTCGGCCTCGCGTGCCGCGTTAGGCCACCAGCGGCGATCGGGCAGGCGCCGCCCGCCGCGGGCGTAGCGTTGGCGGTCCAGCGATTCGAGCGCCTGCGCCAGCGTTTCGCCGGCGCTGCCGTGGCGCTGGCGCACCAGGGCGGCCAGCGTGCGCGGCGGGTGGTGCGGCAGTGCCGCCACGCCGATGCCTTGCAGCCGGCGGCCCAATCGCTGCTGCAGGCGCTGCCAGGGGTCTTGGCGGCGACGGTCCAGCCAGGCCCACAGCGCACCGCCGCCAGCCGCCAACGACAGCAGCCCGAACAGCGCCCGCGCCAGGTCGGTCCAGTCGGGATCGGCCACACCCAAACGCTGCAGCAAGTTGAATTGGCGGCTGCTTGAGTAACCCATCACCCACTGGGTCCAGCGACTGTCGACCTGTTCCCAGGCGCGGCGGATCTGGCTCAGCAGCGCCGGGTTCAGGCGGTTGATCGCCCCCGCCACCAGCCCGGGCTGCGGCTGCAGAGGCCGGCTGGCACGCACCCGTTCCGGCGCCACTGCCGACGTGGGATCAGCGCGAATCCAGCCGGCACGTTCGTCCCAGTATTCGGCCCAGGCATGGGCATGACGCTGCCGCACGGTGCGAAACCCGTCGTCGTCCGGCGGCTCGGCGCCCTGGTAGCCGGTGACGATGCGCGCAGGCACGTCCATCGCCCGCATGATGACCACGAAGGCACTGGCGAAGTGCTCGCAGAAGCCCTCGCGCCGGTCGAGCCAGAACTCGTCGATCGCATCGCCGCCGTAGCTGCCCGGCTGCAGCGTGTAGACATAGTTGGCCTGGCGGATGTGGGCGGCCAGCGCGGCGGCCAGCGTGCGGGCGTCGGCCGCGCCCAGCTGGGCACGCATCTGCCGGGCCCAGGCCACCGTGCGCGGGTTGAAGCCCGGCGGCAGCGACTTGGCCGCAAACAGCTCGCTGCTGTCGGCCTGCTGGCCGTGGCTGAAGCGGGGCCAGGCCTGGGCGCGGATGCGCAGGCGCTCACCGACCAGGCGCTCGGTGTGCCACTGCAGGTCGTGGCCCAGCCAGGGCTGCAAGCCTTGCCAGCGCTGCAGCCCCGGCAGCTGCGGCGCGCTGTCAGGGCCGTCGGGCGTGGCCTCCAGCAACGGCAACAGCGGCAGGCGGATCGGCTCCAGCAGCAGCTCGTAGCCCACCGGCAGGCCGGCGGTCTGCAGATCGCTGGCACCTTGTGCGTGGCGCCGGGTGGCGAAGATCGACGGCTGCCACTCGACACCGTCGAAGCGGGTCAGCACCGGGCCGCGAAAGTACAGCGATTCGGGCGGCGGCACGGTGCCGTCGAAGCGCACCCGGAAAGCGATGCTGTCGTCGTTGGCCAGTTCGGCCACGCCACCCAGGCGCAGCGTGCCCGACAGCCCGGTGCGTCCGCCGCTGTCTTGCGGCAGGCCCCACAGCGGGCCGAAGCGCGGAAACAGCAGGAACAGCGCAGCCATCAGCGGCAGGCCCAGCAGCGCCGACTTGGCCGCCAGGCTGCCGGCCCGCCGCAGCGACGGTCGGCCCACCGGCATGTTGGCCAGCACCAGGGCCGTCAGCAGGCCCCAGGTGGAGACGAGCATGGCCAACGCGGTCAGCAACGACTGCGAATAGAGACAGTGCGTCAGCACCAAAAAGAAGCCGAGGAAAAACACCACCATCGCATCGCGGCGGGCCCGCAGTTCGAGCGTCTTCAGCCCCATCAGCACGACCAGCAGCGTGACGCCGGCTTCCTTGCCGAGCAGCGTGCGCTCGGTCCAGGCGGTCAGGGCTACGGCCACCAGCAGCACGGCACCGACCTGCCAGCGGCTGGGCAGCGGGCCGTTGCTCAGCGCCAGCTGGGCCCGCCAGCCCAGCACCGCCGCAGTCAGCAGGCCACACCACAGCGGCAAGTGGTCGAGGTGGGGGGCCACGATCCAGGCGATCAGCGCCAGCTGAAACAAGGTGTCGCGGGTGTCGCGCGGCCATTGCCGCCAGGCCAGCAGCCGGTCGCGCCAGGCGGGTCGGTGGGGCGGGACGGTGGTGGTGGTGCTAGCCATGCTCAGGTGCCGGTGCCGGTGCCGGTGCCGGTGCCGGTGCCGGGCCGCCGGGCGGGCTGCCACAGCGCCAGCGCGGTCAGCGCGTCGCGCCGCTGGGCTTCGCCGCTGGCCGCGGGCAGGTCCAGCCCGGGCAGTTTGAGACCGAAGGCCAGGCCAGCCCGCTCGGCCGCCAGCACCCAGGCGGCCAGCCGCGCCAGGCGCTGCTCGGGGTCATGCTGGCCACGGGGGTCGCCGGCGGCGGCGTAGTCCAGCACCAGGGTCTGGGCGGCGCTGGCGCTGGTGTCGCGGCTGACCATCTCGCCCGCGCGCGCCACTTTCTTCCAGGCCACTTGGCGCAGCGGGTCGCCGCGGCGGTAGGCGCGCACGCCGTCGAATTCACCGCCGGCGCCGTGGCGCGCGGCTGCTTCACCGCCGGCGCTGGACTGGCCGGCGGGCAGCGCCTGAGCGGCTTGTTCGGGCGCCGGGTAGACCAGTGCCTGCGCCGCCGGCCGCCACACCGTCCAGGCGCGAAACAGGCCCAGCGGAAAATGCGTTTCCACCAGCAGCGTGGGCAGCGCATGGCGGCCGCGCCGCAGCGGCGTGAAGCGCAGGCGCAGCATCGCACTGCCCTGCGCCGGCACGTCGCAGAAGGCCATGCCTTCCCGGTGGGCTTCGTACAAGCCCAGACCGATGCCATGGCGTTCGCCGCCAGGGTTATCGAAGACGATCTCCAGCGTGGCCGGCTCGCCGGCAAACACCGGCGCTGGCGCTTTCACATGCAAGGCCAGCCGGCGCAGGTTGGCGTGGGTCTGGTGCATAGCCACCAGTGCCGCGCCGCCCAGCAG
Source organism: Burkholderiaceae bacterium (assembly GCA_043749575.1). GTDB lineage: Bacteria > Pseudomonadota > Gammaproteobacteria > Burkholderiales > Burkholderiaceae_C > Pseudaquabacterium. The sequence goes on from JAYVDE010000514.1 coordinate 17,852, forward strand.
GAAGGTCAGCGCGTAGCCCAGGTTCAACTGGTAGTTGATGGCCGCCACCAGCATCACCGCCAGCGTGACGCCAAAGCTCCAGCCGGCCTTGGTCGGCAGGATGTAGAGGCTGCGCTGGGTCAGCGTCTGGCTGTCGCTGCGCGGCAGCCGGTTCTCAAACCAGGCGCGGATGATCCGAACCACCATCGGTCACGGTAGGCCCACGGCCTCGACCATGGCGCGCACCTGTTCGACCCGGCCACGCCCGGCGCTGGCCACCGGCACCAGGCGGTGCGCCGCGGTCTGCGGCAGGATGGCCTGGATATCGTCGGGCGCCACGTAGTCGCGTTGGGCCAGCAGGGCGCGGGCCCGTGCCGCCCGCAGGATGGCGATGCCCGCGCGGGGGCTCAGGCCATCGACGAACCAGCGGCCCGAGCGGCTGGCGGCGATCAGCGCCTGCAGGTAATCGAGCAGCGAGTCGCCCGCATGCACCCGCTGCACCGCGGCCTGGGCCAGCGCCAGCTCGTTGGGCGGCATCACCGCGCCCAGCCGGTCGACCAGGTGGCGGCGGTCCTCGCCGGCCAGCAGGGCGCGTTCGCTGGCGCGGTCGGGGTAGCCCAGCGTGATGCACATCAGAAAGCGGTCGAGCTGGCTCTCGGGCAGCGGGTAGGTGCCGAGTTGGTCACTGGGGTTCTGGGTGGCGATGACGAAAAACGGTTTGGGCAGCGGCCGGGTCTCGTTTTCCACCGTCTCCTGGTGTTCTTCCATCGCCTCGAGCAGGGCGCTCTGGGTCTTGGGGCCGGCGCGGTTGATCTCGTCGGCCAGCAGCACCTGGGTGAACACCGGGCCGGGGTGAAAGGTAAAGGCCTCTTTGCTGCGCTCGAACACGCTGACACCGACCAGGTCGGACGGCATCAAGTCGGCGGTGAACTGCACCCGCGAGAAACGCAGCCCCAGCGACATCGCCAGCGCGTGGGCCAGCGTGGTTTTACCCACGCCCGGCACGTCTTCGATCAGCAGGTGGCCGCCGGCCAGCAGGCAGGCGATGCAGTCCTCGATCTGCGGCTTTTTGCCGACGATGACCGTGCTAATCTGGTCGGTGAGCTGAGACAAGCGCTGCGCGAGGTTGAATTCAGCCATGCGGGTCACCATACCGGAAATAGATTCGAGACAAGCCATGGCCACCGCCTTCTACAGCCACGCCGAGTGCCGTTTGCACGACATGGGCGCAGGCCATCCCGAATGCCCGCAACGGCTCGACGCGATCGCCGACCAGTTGCTCGCGTCGGGCCTCGATGTCGCGCTGGACCACCGCGACGCGCCGCTGGCCACGCTCGAGCAGATCGAGCGTGCGCACAGCGTCAACTACGTGACCCAGCTGCGTGAGTTCATGGAGCAGGTGCAGGCCAGCGGTGAATCGCGCCACCTCGACCCCGACACCGTCGTCTGCGCCGGCACCTGGCGCGCAGCGCTGCGTTCGGCCGGCGCGGCGGTGGCGGCCACCGAGGCGGTGTTCAGGGGCGAGGTCGAAAACGCCTTTTGCTCGACTCGACCGCCCGGCCACCACGCCACGCGCGACGAGACCATGGGTTTCTGCTTTTTCAACAACGTGGCCATCGCCGCGCGCCACGCGCTGGACGTGCTGGGCCTGCAGCGGGTGGCGATCATCGACTTCGACGTGCACCACGGCAACGGCACCGAAGACATCATCGCCGGCGACGAGCGCGTGCTGATGGCCAGCTTCTTCCAGCACCCGCTCTACCCCAACAGCGGTGGTGTGCCCAAAGGCACCAACATGGTCAACGTGCCGATCCCGCCCTACACCCGCGGCATGGAAGTGCGCGAGATCATCGACGTGATGTGGCTGCCGCGGCTCGAAGAGTTCCGCCCGCAGATGCTGTTCATCAGCGCCGGTTTCGACGCCCACCGCGAAGATGAGCTGGGCCAGCTGGGCCTGGTCGAGGCCGACTACGAATGGATCACCCGCCGGCTGAAGGATCTGGCCGACCGCCACTGTGGCGGGCGCATCGTGTCGTGCCTGGAAGGCGGCTACGCGCTGTCGGCCTTGGGGCGCAGCGTGGTGGCGCACTTGCGGGTGCTGGCTGACGTTTGATGGCACCGCGGGCAGCTCGTTGCTCGCCGGGGTTCACGCGCGCGTCATGCGGTGGCTGTCGCTTTGCGGCGACTGACCGCGGTTGCCGACTGTCCAAGGGGTAATTCGGAGTGACCGGCGACGGCTGCCCAGCCTTGGTGGGCACCACTGGCGGGCGGTCGCTAGGGCGTTCTTTGCTGGATCAGCAGATCCTGCGCATCTACCTCCACCAGGCCATGGCGCTCGAAATCCGCGCCGACGCGGGCTCGTGCGTCGCGTCCGGCATTGACCGCGGTCAAAAGAACGCCATCGTGCGCACTTCGATGCTTTCGCGTTTGGGCGCATCCGGCAATGTGGTCGGATCCTCAAACGCGGTATGCCCCATGAAGCGCGCGCGGCCATCGGTCTCGGAGTCGTAGGTCTTCAGCAGCAAGGCCTGGCTTGCCTCCATCTGAGGAAAGTAGACCCAGCGGTGATGGGGCGAATGGCGCATGACGTAGATCTCGCCGGTGCGCTCGCGGTACTTCAAATCCATGATCAACATGTCGTCTTTTTCATGCGTGGTTGCATCGCACATCGCCAGCGGCAGTTCCTCGACGCGACGGTACAGTGGCTTCCAAACGTTGAATAAAGCCACGCGCCCTGCGAGCAGCCCCTCGGCCTCGTCGGGCAACAGGTCTCGAACCCGCTGCGGGCCGCTCTTGACGGTGTAGTCGCTGTGCACCAGCAGCACGGCCGGGCGCTGCACCGCGGTCTGTACCTTCAGGTCCGCAGGCATGCGCTTGCGGATGGTGTGGTCGAACACCTCGACACGGCGCGCTCCGGTGTGGCGCTTCACGAAGTCGACGACCTGCGCGTAGAAGCGCGTCTTGACTTCGCCATCGTCGTCGAAGGCGTCGAAGCGAGCGCCGAACTCGCGCAACTCAAAACCCTCGCGGTCGACCGAGAAGCGCTCGGCGGCGGGCCAACCGTCTTCGATCTGCACTTCGTGCGGATCGGTGCCCGGCGGGTTCAGCTGCACCGACGAATCAGGCTCATAGAAGTAGTAGTCGGGTGGAGTGCCGTTGTCGACGCTGTAGTTCAGCGTTGCGCGTACAGATCGGGCTGCGGTCATGGCTCAATTCTCCTGGTTTCAATGGCTGGCCGCGCCGACGTGCCGTGCGGCGCAGCGGCGGCGCCCGCAAAGCCATGGGCGGGCGCGGCTGGCTGTCTTGATCAGGCCGGCGGTGGCGTGGTGGTGAAGCCCTGGTAGACCGCCGTCTTGGTCCAGCAAGGCAGTTGTTCGACATTGCGGGTCATCCAACGCACCAGATTCGGGTGGTCTGACAGGGGCAGTTGCTGCCAGCCATGCAGCTGCATCGGCGCGGCCAGCGCGATGTCGGCGATGGTCGGGCCGTCGCCCGAAATCCATTCGCGTCCTGCGAGCCGCGCGTCGAGAATACCGGCGAGCTTGTGGAACTGCTCCTGCTGTGCATCAAGAATGGATTTGTCCGTGCTGGCACCCAGCAGCGGCTTGACGCAATTCTCGACGAGGAAGACGTAGCAGCTCGGAAACCAACTCGACGACTCCCAGAGCAGCCAGCGGTTGATATCGGCGCGTGCCTGCAGGTCACGCGGGTAGACCGCCTCGTTGCCCCGCTTGTCGGCCGCGTACTGCAGGATGGCGTTCGATTCCCAGAGCGCGAAGGCGCCGTCTTCCATCGCCGGGATGGACGCGTTGGGATTGATGGCCGTGAAGGCCGGCTCCTTTTGCTTGCCGCTGAAATAGTCGACGTGGACGAGTTCGTAGGGTTCCCCAATCAGGTCCAGCCCCGCCAGCACCTTGCGGCAGTTGATCGTGATCGGGTCAGCGTAGATCTTGAGCATGCATGTCTCCTGGTCGCTTGCGGCGACGCTGTGGTGGGGGGAGGCCGGATACGCGGCGAGCCGAGCGCGATCTACCGCCCATTCCCGACCTGCAACGCGCCGCCAGTCTATGGATTGACGCCCCGCAGCGCAGCTGTTCGAATGCAAACGGTTTGTATCGCGAATGGAAACAATGTCACTGTCCACCGACATGCTGGAGGCCTTTGTGAAGGTGGCCGAGCGACTGTCCGTCAGCGCTGCAGCGGCCGACCTCGACCTTGGCAAGACGGTGGTCAGCAAGCGAGTGGCACAACTGGAGTCGAAGGTCAAGGCAACGCTGTTCAGTCGCAGCACGCGCAAGATCGCGCTCACGCCGGCCGGCGAGGCCTATCTCGAATTCGCCCGCCGGGCATTGCTTGAAGTCGCCACCGGCGAGGAGTGTCTGCGCGCGCTGCGCACCGAGGTCAGCGGGCGTATCCGCGTCAGCGCCACAGTGTCCTGGGGGCAACGTGTGCTGGCCTTGCATCTGCCCGAGTTTCTTCGACTGCACCCCGGGCTGGAACTGGAGCTGAGCCTGTCGGACCGCCTGGTCGACCTGGCGGTGGAACGCACCGACCTTGCGTTCCGCTGGACGACCTCGCCGCCGCCGCCGGGCCTGATCGCCGAGCCCGCGGCCACCGTGCGCTGGCTGCTCGTGGCCGCGCCGACGTATCTCGCCGCCGCGGGCACGCCGTGCGCACCAGCCGATCTGGCGGCACATGAATGTCTGTCGTACTGGCGCGAAACCTCGGACGACACCTGGCTGCTGGCAGACGCCCGTGGCCGGCGCCAGGCGGTGACCGTCGGTGGCCGTTTCCATGCCAACGACGTCGAGGCGGTCACGGCCGCTGCCCATGCAGGGCTCGGGCTTGCGTTGCTGCCGGCCTACCTTTGCGAGGCTGCACTGGCCCACGGCCGACTCGTGCAGGTGCTCAACCGGTGGACACCCATCACCCGCTACGGCACGCAGGTCATGCTGCTCGCCACCCCTGAGCGCATGCGCATTGCCCGCATCCGAGCCCTCGCGACTTTTATGCTGCAGCGCCTGGGCGGGCCGAGCGGTGTCGGCCGGGCCTAGTTAGCCAGCGGCTGCGGTGGCGTCCGGCTTCCGATCGGCCAGCCGTCCAACGAAGCGAGCCCTGAACCAATCCTGCATGGCGCCAGCATCCGGCGGCCCGAACACTTCGCGCTCACGCATCAGTTCGCTGAAGACGCGGATGACGAAGTCACTGAACACGCGCACCGCAGCCGAGCCACGACCACCGCGGCGATACATGACGTTGATGGGCGGTGTGTCCTGCCCCGCCCACTCAGGCAGCGCCGCCTGCAGCCGCTGATCGCGCAGCCACGGCATCAGCGTCACGTCGTTGCCGAGGTGAACGCCCAGCCCCAGCAGCGCCGCCTCGACGAGTGCGTCGCGGTCGTCGAAGACCATCGAGCTTGTGATCGCCACTTGCCGCCCTTCGTTGCCGCGCACGAACTGCCAACGGTCAATGACGACGCCGCGCTGCACGCGCTCGACGTGCTGGGCCTGCAGCGGGTGGCGATCATCGACTTCGATGTGCACCACGGCAACGGCACCGAGGACATCATCGCCGGCGACGAGCGCATGCTGATGGCCAGCTTCTTCCAGCATCCGCTCTACCCCAACAGCGGTGGCGTGCCCAAGGGCACCAACATGGTCAACGTGCCGATCCCGCCCTACACCCGTGGCATGGCGTTGCGCGAGATCATCGACGCGATGTGGCTGCCGCGGCTCGAAGAGTTCCGCCCGCAGATGCTGTTCATCAGCGCCGGTTTCGACGCCCATCGCGAAGACGAGCTGGGCCAGCTGGGCCTGGTCGAGGCCGACTACGAATGGATCACCCGCCGGCTGAAGGATCTGGCCGACCGCCACTGCGGCGGGCGCATCGTGTCGTGCCTGGAAGGCGGCTACGCGCTGTCGGCCTTGGGGCGCAGCGTGGTGGCGCATTTGCGGGTGCTGGCTGACGTTTGATCAAGCCGGTGCGGGGCTGTTGCCCGCTTGAGTTCGAGTCGCTGTTCTGCGGCGGTTGACAGCCGGTTGCCGACCCTTGAAGCGAGGCACGTTGCTTGTTGGCGACAGGCGCCGAGCGGCCATTATGAGAAGACCTCGGTTATGACAAGTTCTGGCCTGTCGTAGGCCGGAAGGCCTCGCCAGCTCTGACGATCCGGGGTGCGACGGTCCATCGCACTGGACATAAGTTCGCTGTCCGTGCAGCACTGACGTCTCCACCAACGGAGACCGTCATGCCCAAGATCCCTGCGATCAACCCTTTGCTTCAAGCCTGGTTACTTGAAGGCCCGCTGTCTGGCCAAGTTCCGGCTTACGTCGAG
>JAYVDE010000515.1:0-10153 GCA_043749575.1 Burkholderiaceae bacterium
CCTGACGAAGCATTCTGGCTTATCGATCCGCTTGCGCTGCGCCGCGCGGGCTGGCGCACAGCGTGCCGCGCCGCGTGCCGTTCAGGGTGCCATGCAGCGGATGGTGCCCGACGGCGCGCGCACACCGGCGGCGTTCAGCAGACCGGGTGCGGCTTGGTCTGCGCCCAACACGCCGGCGTTCTTGGCGGCCAGTTGCAGGGCCTGTGCCTGCTCGGCCATGTTGGCCATGGCATCGAGCGTGGCCTGGCAAGGCGCACTGGCGCTGAACTCAGCCGCGGTGGCAAAGCCAGTGGCCCAGTACCAAGTGGGGTCGAGGCAGGCCAGCTTCCAGCCATGGGCCGACGCGGCTGGCGTGTCGGGCAGCAGCCGCACCGACACCGTCATCTGGCCGGCCGGATTGCGGCCGAAGGTCGCTGGGTCGGGGTCGGCCAGGTCCAGCGCCGGTCCGGCGGCTTGGCCATCAGCACCTAAACGCTGCAGCTTCAGCATCCAGCCGCTCTGCCTGAAGATGCCGGCCACCAACTCACCGAACTGCCGCGCCTCCTTGCTGGCGGCGGGCTGGCCGTCGTCGCTGAGCTGCAGGCGCGGCAACAACGAGGCCGACGACGCGCCATCCAGCGTCAGCCGCAACGCGATGGCCGCCAGCCCGGCCGGATTGGCTTCCACCTGCGCCTGGCAATCGATGCGGCCATGCGGGTGGGCCACGGCCGCCGAGGCCAGCAGCGTCAGCGCTGCGCCCAACGGCCAGCGGCGTGCGGCAACGCGCCACGGCGTCACGGCGTCACCAACCAACGGACACCGTGGCGCCGGCTCTGCCGGGCCACTGGCGGTGCCACCCCGGAGCGGCTGAAGCCGGACACCAACAGCGAGCCGTTGGTGCCGGCCGAAGGGCAGGGCCGCTGGCCCTGCGCTGCCCGCAAGGACGCCGCCGGCGCTACGCGGGGAGGCTGCTGACGTCAACGAATCGCGATGGGGTTGATGATCGCCTGCACACCGCCGGTGATGCGCGATGCACCCAGGGTGAACATGAACTCCCAGGCCTTGTCCTTCACCAACTCACTGGTGTCCATGTTCTCCAGGATGTAGACGCCGCTTCTGGCCAGCAGGATCTGGTGGACCTCGAACACGCCCACGCCCGGCTCGAACGGAATGACTTCGACCGCCCAGGTGTCGGCACCGATGGCGACCACCCCCTTGCTCACCAAGTACAGGGCGCCTTCCTTGCCCAGGCCCGGCTCACCGCCCAGGAAGCGCTTCTTGTCCTTGTAGGCCAGGTCCTGCCAGCCGGTGTGGAACAGCACCACGTCGCCGGTGCCGATGCTGATGCCCTGACGCTGCGCCTGCTCGTCGATTTCCTTCTTGTTGAAGGCCGTGCCTTCGGGCACCGGGTTCTTGCCGGTGTAGGCCACCATGTCGAGCACCACGCCGCGGGTGGCGATGGCCGGCACGTTCTCGATGCCCAGCTTCTTCAGGCCGTCGGACTGGGCGAAGTCGGCCGCCTTGTTGCAGTTGAAGTAGACGTTGTCGACGCCGATGTGGCCCAGCCCGTCGATTTGCGAGCCGACTGCCACATAGCCGTTGTAGATGTCGTCGTTGTAGGTGGTCTTGGTCGGGCCGAGGGTGAGGCCGCCGGCCTGGCCGGGCTGCTGGATCAGCAAGGCCCAGGTGCGGGTGCCATAGGCCGGCGTCTGTGAGTTGGTTTCGACGCCCAGGCGGTAGGTTTTGCCGGTCTTGATCAGCTTGGCCGCGGCCTGGGTCATGGCCGGCGTCAGCAGGTTCAGCGCGCCAACCTGGTCATCGGGGCCCCACTTGCTCTTGCACCAGTCGGCCTGGGCGAGCGCGGGGGTGGCGGTGAAGGCTGCGGCAGCCAGGGCAGCAACGCCGAGCGCGCTGCGCAGAGTGGTTCGGGAATGCAAAGCCATGAATATCTCCAGGAGCGACGAGGTGCCGGCGGTTCAGATCCGGTGCTGCCGTGTCTCCTCATGGGTTATTTGGCGCCGGCCGGCAACACACCATCGCATCATCCGTGGTCCGCGCCACATTGCCGTTGGGGATTGCGAGCGCCTACCCTGTCCCCGATGTGCCAGTCGTCAACTGCCCGCATCAACATAACGCGTCACCAGCGCAGGCGGTCAGCGTCGGTGCCGGCGTCGGCGGCCCCCCGCGCCCACCACTCAGACCGGCACGAAAGTGTTGCGCTCGCCGTCGTTGTGCACCCGGCCGGCACGGCCCAGGCAGTCGGCCAGCTGCAGGTCGGCCAGCAGCGCGGCATCGGGTGGCGTGTTGGCGATGAAGCGTTCACCGCCGCTGAGCCGGCCGATCACCACGGCGCCGGTCGGGCCCTTGGCGTCGTGCACCACGGTGTAGGTTTCGATGTGCCCGGCGCCGTCGGCCAGTTCCACCAAGGGCGGGTGCGGCACTTCGTTCAGCCGGGCCTGCAACACGGCAGGGTCTTGCGGTGCGAAGGGCTTGGCGGGCAGGTCGGTGCTGTAGACCCCGGCCGAGTGCTTGGTCAGGTAGTTGCCGTTGGCGGTGACCAGCCCGCGCTGGCCCGGCGCGGCGCGCAGGCGCTGCACCATCTCGGCAATCGAGTGGGTGACGTAGTTGTTGCCCGGGCCGCCAAAATACGGCAGGCCACCGGTGATGGTGAGGCCACGCGGATCGTCCTCGGCCAGGCCCAGGGCCTCGCAGGCCACTTGCACGGCCGAGGCAAAGCAGCTGTAGATGTCGAAGATGTCGATCTCGGCCAGCGTCACACCGGCCATCGCCAGCGCCTGGCCAAAGACCTCGGGCATCGCCGGTGACGAGTGAAAGTCGCGTCGCTCGGTGACATGCCAGTGGTCGTGCGCGTCGGCGCAGCCGTGCAAAAACACCCAGCGCTCGCGTGGCACGCCCAGCGCCTTGGCCTGGGCCAGGCTGGTGACGATGACCGCCGCGCCCTGGTCGATGAAGGCGTTGGCGCTCATCAGCCGGGTGTAGGGGAAGGCGATGGTCGGGTTGCCGGGGCCGGCGCTGGCGATCTGCTCGGCGCTGTAGCCGGCACGCCGGTCGGCCAGCGGGTTGGCGGCGGCCACCGCGGCAAAACGCGCCAACAGCGTGCCCATCGCCAACTGATGTTCGGCGATGCCCCGGCCGCGGTGGCCGCGGATGGCGTTCTCGAACATCGGGTACATGGTGATCGCCGCGCGCGCGCCGTGGCGGTCTTCCAGATCGGACCAGCCACGGCGGGCGACGCCCCAGGTCTCGTGGCTGCCGCCGGCGGTTTCACGCCAGTCGAGGGCGATGTTCGCGCGCTGGGCGGCCTTTTGCGTCGCCAGGGCCTCGGCGCCGACCACCAGCGCGGCACCGATCTCGCCGCGGCTGATGGCCTCGCCCAGCCGGTTGAGGCACCACTGCGGCATGTTGCCACCCGGGTAGGTGTAGACCCGTTGCCGGGCCTGGGTTGCGCCGATGCGCGCGGCCACCGAGGCCGGTGGGTTGTCGCTGCCGCCAAATGGGCAGGCAAAACGCGGGCTGGTGTCGGAAAACAACCGTATCACCGTGATGTTGTCCAGCCGCTCCAATAGCCGGGCGCCGGCGCCGCTGTCGTTGGCGGCCACGCGGGCCGCAGCGGCCATCAAGTCCAGCGGTTGCAGTGCGGCGCGCGGGTCGGCCTCGCGCTGGCTGACCTGGCCGACGCCGACCAGGACGGCGATGCGGTGTTCGTCCATCGCGGGCATCGACAGGCTCAACGCCCGGTCCAGCGCGGCGCGCGCTTCTCGATGAAGGCGCGCGGGCCTTCCTGGTAGTCCTCGCTGGCGGCCACCGGGCCCATCGCCTGCAGCGACAGCGCTTTGAGCTCGGCGTCGGTCATGTCCAGGCTTTGTTTGGCCACCGCCAGGCTGCCGCGCACGGCCAGCGGCGCGTTGGCGGTGATGCGGGCGGCCAGCGCGCGGGCTTCGGCCACCACGCGGGCGGCGGGCACCAGGCGGTTGACCATGCCGAACTGGTGCGCGTGCTCGGCGGTGATGGGCTCGCCGGTCAGGATGCATTCAAGTGCCAGCGGCCGTGGCAGCACCCGTGGCAGACGGTACAGGCCACCGGCCACGGCCATCAGGCCGCGTTTGACTTCGGGCAGGCCGAACACCGCGCCTTCGGCGGCGACCACCAATTCGCAGGTCAGCACAATTTCGCAACCGCCGGCCAACGCCGGGCCGTTGACGGCAGCGATCCAGGGCTTGGTGCGCGGCGCGTGCACGAAGCCGGCAAAACCGCCGCGCTCGGTGGCCAGCCCGGCGCCGCGGCCGGCCGAGATTTCCTTCAGGTCGGCGCCGGCGCAAAAAGCCTGGGTGCCGGTGCCGGTGATGATCACCGCCCAGATGTCGGGGTTGGCCTCGGTCTGGTCGATCGCGGCTTCGAGCCCGGCGGCCACCGCGCTGTTGATGGCGTTGCGCGCCTCGGGCCGGTTGATGGTGACCAGCGCGACATGGTCGGCGCCGATCTCGACGGTGACGGCTGAGGCGGCTGAGGCGGCGGCGTTCGTGGAAGGTGCTGACATGGCGAGGCTCCTGGATCCTGAGAAAGGTGCCCGCATCCTAGTCAGCTGCCCGCGCCGCGCCCATCGTCGGATCGGACGATGGGCGCGGGTGCGGGTGCGGGTGCGGGTGCGGGTGCGGGTGGGCCTGCCCGCCCAATCGCAACCTGCCTTCGCGACCGGGGCTTCAGGCGAACGGGCTGATCTCGTCGATCGACTTGTCGAAGAACTCTTCGGGAAACTTCTTCTGCAGCAGCGCATCGAGCCCGACCACCTGCTCGGCGCGGCTGGCCCCGGCAATGCCCAGGCTGGCCAGCACCGCCAGCGTCTTGGGGCCGATGTCGCCGTCGATGTTGCCGATGTCGTGGCCCAAGCGGATCAGGCCCGACTGCAGGTAAGCGGCGTCTTGCTTGCCCTTGAAGCGGTCGTGCGGCACGCCCGAGCCCAGGATGGCGCTGACCGCCAGCGCCGCGGTGGGTTTGAAGTTGGTGCCCTTGCCGGCCTGGTAGTGGTCGCGCACCAGTTGGTGGCTGCCGCGGCATTCAAAGTGCCAGGCTTCGCTGATGCTCGTCTCGGGCTCGGCGATGATGGGCACCACGCCCCAGCGTTTGGCGATCACCCAGAATTCGGCCAGCGACACCTTCATGGCCGACAGGTCGAGGTCGAAGGCACGGCCCGACTCGTGCATGCTGCTGCCGGGCGGTGGGCTCTTGGAACTCTTCTTGCCGCTGGAGTAATCCAGGTAGGCCTGAAACTGCATGTCGTAACTGCGGAACAGGTCGGACAGTTCAAGCTTGCCCCCCAGGGCCAGCAAGTCCTCGCGGATGCCGTAGAGCGCACGTTTCAGGTCGGGCGTCACCCGGGCCATGCGTTCGGGCATCAGCCCGCGCGGGCCATCTTTGGGGTAGGTCGACGTGATCACGGGTTTGACCAGGGGCGATGGCATGGCGGTCTCCTCAACCGGTTGGCGTGCCCGCGCCCTGGGGCCGGGCGCAGCGCAGTTTATTGTGGGTCGGGCGCGGGCCCGGGCGAGATCACCCCCCCAAGGCTGAAGGCCGGGCTGTCCCGCGTCACAGCCAAGTGATAACGGCCGGAGTACAGTTGCTGTCGATGGTTTGTGGTGCCTTGCGAGCGCACCGCGATGCATCGGGATGGGGCCGGACTGCCCGGCCCTGATGATCAATCACCAAGAGGAGTTGCCCCATGAATTTCCAACGTTTGCTGGGCATCGGCGCGCTGTCAATGGCGCTGATGGCGGGTGGCGCTTTGGCCCAGGACAAGGCAAGCAAGCAGGCCGAGATCATCAAGTCGACACAGGCTTCGCTGGAGAAGTTCTACAAGACCAAGCCCGAGCTGAAGGCAGCGGTCGCCAAGGCGCCGGGTTATGGCGTGTTCACCACCTACGGCGTCAGCTTCCTGATCGGCGGCGCCGGCGGCAAGGGCCTGGTACACGACAACAAGACCAAGAAGAATGTCTACATGGACATGGCTGCGGCCAGCGCCGGCCTGACCATCAGCGCCGCCCAGACCGACTTGCTGATCGTCTTCAAGACCGCCGCAGCGATGAACAAGTTCATCGACAGCGGCTGGACGGCCGCGGGCGCTGTCACCGCCTCGGCCGGCGCCAGCGGCACCACCGCCGGCAGCGGCAAGGGCGAAACCATGGTGCAGGACGCTGACACCTTCACGATGACCAAAAATGGCATCGAGGCCGGCCTGACCGTGAGCGGCGCCAAATACTGGAAAGACAAGGAACTGAACTGATCGTCGCGCGGTGATCGCAGCCGGTAGCCCGGGAGGGCTGCTGGCGGCGCGATCAGCCGGCGCCGTAATCAGCTGATCGCGCGATCAGCCCGCCGCACTCAGGCTTGCCGCCGCGCGCGATACAGCATGTCCAGCGTGATGTGGCGCACCTCGAGCTTGCTTTGCTCGACGTGGGCGCGTAACAGGCGCTGGGCTTCGTCCGACCGGCGGCGGGTGATGGCACGCAGGATGCCCGCGTGTTCATCGTAGGTGGCCGCCACCCGCGCCGGCTTGGTGAAATCAAGCCGCCGGATGATGCGGATGCGCTCGGTGATCTCGCGGTGCACCCGCGCCATCTCGCGGTTGCCGCTGGCCCGCACCAGCTGCAAGTGGAACAGTTCGTCGAGCTGGCCCACCGTGGCGCCGTCGCTCAGGCGCTCGGCCTCGGGCAGCAGCCACACCTGCGCCAGCGCGGCCAGTGCAGGGCGGTCTTCGCACGCGGCCAAGTGCAGCGCGGCATGGCATTCGATCAGGATGCGCAGGTCGTACAGCTCGTCGAAGACATCGAAATCCAGCGGCGCGACCCTCCAGCCCACCTTGGGGCTGACCTGCAGGAAACCGTCGCGCTCCAGGCGCTGCAAGGCCTGGCGCAGCGGCGTGCGGCTGACTGCCAGGCGCTGCGCCAACTCGCTCTCGCTGCAGCGGTCGCCGGGCATCAGCGTGAAGTCGAAGATCAGCTGCTTGAGCTGGCGGTAGGCCTGGTCAGCCAGCGAAGCGGGTTCGGCCGCGGTGATCGGCGCGATCTCGGCAGGCTGGGCGCGGGGACGGGACATGGCAGCTTGATGGTGCGCAGCGGGCCAGCGGGTCAGCGGCGCGGCAGGTCAGCGGCTCGGTGGCGCGGCGAACGGGATCATGCTGACGTGCGCGGACACGATCTGCCAGCCGCCGCGGCCCGGCGCCAGGCGCACCCAGGTCTGGCTCTGGAAGCCGCGCAGCGGCGTGTCGCTGCGCACGAACTCGACCTGCGCCACCGCCATGTCGGGCCCGAAACTGCAGATGCGCAGGTTCTCCAGCTGGCGGGTGAAGCCGGGCGCCGGCGTGGCCTTGCGAAAAGCGATCATCTCGGCGATACCGAGTTGGCGGTCGGCGATGCCATAACGCGTGAGGCGGGCGTCAGGCCAGAAGGCCGCATTGAGTGCCGCGACGTCGTTGCTCATCAAGGCCTGTTCGTAGCCGTGGAACGCCGCGCTGACCTCGGCGATCACCCGCGGGTCGTCAATCACGGCCGGGTTCATGCCAGCCCCCGCCAGGCGCGCCAGCCGCCGTGCGCGCTGATGTCGGTGGCGCCGGCCAGCGCGATGGCCTCGCAGATGAAGCCCTTGACCCAGCGGCCGTCGGCCAGCTGCAGTGAGCCCAGCCCCAACGGATGCGGGATCAGCGCGAGGAACGAGCCGAGCGCCGCGGCCGGCATGTCGTAGACCTCGACCTCGATCGCCACGCCGCCGTCGGCGACACGGGCCAGGCCGGGTTTGGGCGGCTGGGTGTCGGGCAGCGCATACAGCCGGTAATGCGGCGCGGTGGTGGTGCGTTCGACCAAGCGGCAGCCCCGCTCGACCAGTTGGCCATGCAGCGGCATGCCGGCTAAGTGGGCGCCGACCACCGCCACCGGCACGCTGGGCGCGGCCGCCGGCAGCACGGCCAGCGCCGTGTCGGCCAGCCGTGCTGCCCGCAGCCGGCGGCCCAGCGGCAGCGCCCGGGCGGCCTGCCAGCGGGCGCCCAGCGCGGCCAGCGCGGCATCGCTGCCGCCCGGGGCGATGAAGGTGACGCCAAACGGCAGGCCGCTGGCGCTGAAACCACTGGGCACGGCCAGCGCGGCCTGGCCCAGCAGGTTGACGAAGTTGGTGAAGCGGCCCAGCTCGCTGTTGCGCAAGACCGGCTCGGCGGCCACCGCGGCGCGGGTCGGGCAGGTCGGCGCGGTCGGCACCATCAGCACGTCGATGGCCTGCCACAAGGGTGTGATCTGCTGGCGCAGCGCCTCCAGCGCGTAGCGGGCGCGGAAGGCGGCCACCGCGTCCTGGCCGACCGCGGCGGCGATGACGCGGCGCACCGTGGGGTCAAGCGCCTCGGGCGTCTGCTCGATCAGCGACTGGACCACGGCGTAGCGCTCGGCGACCCAGGGGCCGTCGTAGAGCAAGCGGGCGACCTCGAACAGCGGCGTCATGTCCACCGGCACTGGCTGCAGGCCCCAGGCGCGCAGTTGGCCGACCGCCTCGTCAAACGCCAGGTCGTAGCCCAGCGTGGCATCGCAGCCGGGTGCGGCCGGCACCCCCACCCGCAGCGCGGCGCCAGTGCGGCCCAGCCAGGGCGCAAGCAGCGGCAGCGACTGGAACGTCGGCTCAGCGTCGGCGCCCTCGATGACCGCCATCACCTGGGCAGCGTCGGCCACCGTCAGGGCAAAAACCGAGACCACGTCCAGCGTGCGGCAGGCCGGCAAGACGCCGGCCATCGGCACCCGGCCGGGGGTGGGTTTCAAGCCCACCAGGTTGTTGAAGCCCGCCGGCACCCGGCCCGATCCCGCCGTGTCAGTGCCCAGCGCAAACGCCGCCAGGCCGCGGGCGACGACCGAGGCCGATCCCGAGCTGCTGCCGCCGCTGACATAGGCCGGATCGAAGGTGTTGGGCACCTCGCCATAGGGTGAGCGGGTGCCCACCAGCCCGGTGGCGAACTGGTCGAGGTTGGTCTTGCCGACCAGCACCGCGCCGGCGTCGATCAGCCGCTGCACCACAGTGGCGTGGCGCTCGGGCGTATGGGCGAAGGCCGGGCAGGCGGCGGTGGTCGGCAAGCCGGCGACGTCGATGTTGTCCTTGACGGCGAAGGGCACGCCGTACAGCGGCAGCGCCCGCGCTTCGGGCGCCGCCAGGCGGTCGAGTTGGGCGGCGATGAAGGCCGCGCTGCAGCGGTGGATCCAGGCCGGGTCGGCGGCCGAGCGCTGCGCCAGCAGCGGCGCCAACAGGTCGGCCGGGTGGGCGCCGGCCGCATAGGCCGCGCGCCAATCGGCCAGGGTGAGTGGGTAGGAGTGGTTCATGCGAAGGTGATGCGCGATACGGGTGGGGTTCTGGCGACGTTCAGACGGCGTTCAGACAGGCGCAGCCGCCAGCGCCGCCAGCAGCGCGGCGGCCGGCGCCACCCAGCCGACGATGCCACCCTGGGCGGTGATCATCGCCAGCGTGGCCGCTTTGAACTCGGCAAAGTAGCTCTCGGTGCCGTCTTCGACCAGCAGGCATTCATAGCCGCGGTCATTGGCCTCGCGCATCGTCGTCTGCACGCAGACCTCGGTGGTCACGCCCATCAACACCAGCTGGCTGATGCCGCGCTGCTGCAAGGCTGGGCCCAGCGGCGTGGCGTAGAAAGCGCCCTTGCCGGGTTTGTCGATCACCAGTTCACCGGCGCAGGGTGCCAGCGCCGGCACGATGGCGTGGCCGGGCTCGCCGATCACCAGCACCCGGCCCATCGGCCCGGCGTCACCGATGCGCAGCGTGGGCTGGCCGCGGTTGCGCTTGGCCGCTGGGCAGTCATGCAGGTCGGGCGCATGGCCTTCGCGGGTGTGGACCACGAAGCCGCCGGCCGCGCGCCAGGCCGCCAGCACCGCAGCGCAGGTCGGGATGATGGCCTGCAGCCGCGTCACGTCATTGCCCAGCGACGCGCCGAAGCCGCCGGGTTCGACAAAGTCGCGCTGCATGTCGATGATCAGCAGCGCGCTGCTGGCAATGTCGAACTCGAAGGCGAAGGGTTGGGCCGACGCCAGGCGGCGGCGGCTGGTGCTGGTGCTGGTGCTGGTGCTGGTGCTGGTGCTGGTGCTGGTGCTGGTGCTGGTGCTGGTGCTGGTGCTGGTGCTGG
>JAYVDE010000516.1:0-10140 GCA_043749575.1 Burkholderiaceae bacterium
TTTTCGGGCACACCGGGCGAGCTGGCCGAGGACGACGTGATCCAGCGCGCCTACCTGGGCCAGCGGCGTGCTGCCTGAGACTGGCGCGCTGGCGTCGACGCTGACCGAAACGCTGCAGCGCAGCCTCGACGGCTTGCTCGACGGCTCGGCCTATGCCCTGGTCGGCCTCGGCTTGACGCTGACCTTCGGTACCTTGAAGCGGCTGAACCTGGCCTATGGCGCGGGCGCCATGCTGGCGGCTTACGTCGGCGCCTGGCTGCACCAGCGCCATGGTGTACCGGCTGTTGCGGTGCTGCTCGCCGTGGTCGCCGTGGCCACCGTCGCGGGCCTGTACGTCGAATGGCTGTGCTTTGCGGGCAGCAGCGGCAGCGCGCCAAACGCCAGCCGCGGCGCTGGCCCGGTGGCCGGCGCCGACGGCCGCGAGGTCGTCGCGCTGGCCGCCAGCTTCGCAGTGTGGATGCAGTTCGAGCAGTTGGCGGTGAACCTGCTGCCGCGCCACCTGAACCCGTTCCCGTCGCTGGGGGCCCAAACCGAATGGACGGTCGGCCCGCTGGTGCTGCGCCCCGACCGCCTCGCACTCGCGCTGCTGGCCGTCGGCTTGACGCTGGGCCTGGCGCGCTGGCTGCGCAGCAGCCGCGGCGGCCTGGCCTGGCGGGCGGTGGCCGACGAGCGCACCGCCGCGCATCTGGTCGGCATTCCGGTCGCGCGGGTGCAGCGCGTGGCCTTCGCAGCCGCCTGCGCGCTGTCGGGGCTGGCGGCGTTTGCCGTGCTGTCGCTTGACGGCCAGGTGACACCGATGTTCGGCATGTGGGTGCTGCTCAAAGGCCTGGTCGCGGCGATGCTCGGTGGCCTGGCTTCGATTCCTGGCGTGTTGTGGGGCGGGCTGTTGCTGGGCGTGGTCGAGGCCCATGCGCAGGCGCTGTTCGGCGCCGTCGGGCGCGAGTTCACGACCCAGGCGCTGTTGTTTCTGGTGCTGGTGATGCCCGGCGCGCTGGCTGGTCTGCACTGGGGGCGGCGCCATGCTGGCTGAACACGCGATCGGCCTGGCCAGCGACATGGCGATCATGTCGCTGCTGGCGCTGTCGGCTTATCTGCTGCTGCTGGTCGGTCGCATCTCGTTCGGCCAGCAAGCCTTTTTTGGCATCGGTGCCTATGCCGCGGGGCTGGCCTCGGCGCTGGCCGGTTGGCCGCTGGCCTTGGCGCTGGCCGCCGGCGCGCTGGCCGGCGCGGTCGCCTCGTTCGCCCTGGCCCTGCCGACGATGCGGCTGGCCGGCCTGAACTATGCCGTGGCGACACTGGCTTTCGGCGAGATGGTGCGCCTGGCGCTGCAATCCTGGCACTTCCAGCGCGACGCCGGCGACGGCCTGGGCGGTCTCGTCGGCCCGGCCGGGCTGGACGGCTTTCGCGACATCCGCTGGCTGCTGGAAAACGATGTTTCGACGGCGGCCTACCTGCTCGGGGTGCTGGCCGTATTGGCCGCGGTGCTGCTCGCCCTGGCCTGGCTGGAGCGCCGCCGGCTCGGCGTCGCGCTGCGCATGACCGGCCACGACGACACCCTGGCGGCGGCCCAGGGCCTGCCGGTGACGCAGCTGCGCTTGGCCGCGGCGACGGCCGCTGGCGCGCTGGCCGCGCTCGGCGGTGGCCTCTACGCGCACCGCGCCACCTACATCGAGCCGTCCCTGTTCGACCCGATGCTGGGCGTGCATGCGGTCGGTTACGCGCTGCTCGGTGGGCTGGGCACGGCCTTGGGCCCGTTGCTCGGCGTCGCCTTCGACCTCGGCTTGCTCGAAGCCACGCGGGTGTTCGCCGGTTGGCGCATGGTGGTCTTCGGCGGCCTGGTGGCGCTGTTCCTGCGCTACCGCCCGCGCGGTTTGCTCGACGAGGCGCTGCTGCACCGCCTGCTGGGCCAAGCCCGTCGCGGGCCCAAAGCGCTGCTGCTGCGCCGGCGGGCCGTGCGATGAAAGTCGCCCTGGGATGGGCCTTGCTGTGCTGCGCTGCGCTGCCCGCCGCCACCGTCGCCGCAGCGCCGCGGCCGCAGGTCGACTTGCAATGCGAAGCCTTCGGCATCGGCCCGCAGCTCGAATGCACCGTGCGCCTGCGGCTCAGCGGCGCGCCGCTCGCCGGGGCGCAGGTCACGCTCGGTGCCTCGATGCCGTCGATGCCGATGGCGCATACCGTCAAGCCGGTTGCCGCCGTGCCCACCGGCCAGCCCGGCGAATACCGCGGCCGGCTTGAGCTGCAGATGACCGGCGTCTGGGCCGTGCAGGTCGACCTGGCCGGGCCGCTGCGCGATCGTGTCGTGCGCCCGCTGCGCATCGACGACTGCGACGGCGACCGGCGTTGCCCCGTGCCACCGCTCAAGCCACCCGCCAGCCCAGCGCCTCGCAAACCCTGACCCTCAAGGAGACCTATGAACGCCCATCACTTGCTCGACCAGCGCAGCATCATCGTCACCGGCGCCGCCACCGGCATCGGCCAAGCCTTCGCGCTGGGCTGCGCCGCCCAAGGCGCCAGCGTCGTCGTCGCCGACATCGGCCCCGCCGACGAGACGATGGCGGCGATCGAAGCCGCCGGCGGCCGCGCGCTGTACGTGCGTGCCGACGTCAGCGACGAGGCCTCGACCCAAGACATGGCGCGCCAAGCCCTGGCGCAGTTCGGCCGCATCGACGGCCTGGTCAACAACGCCGCCTACTTCCGCGAAGTCAAGTTGACCGAGTTCGAGCAGATCGACCCGGCCATCTGGGACCGCATCTTCCAGGTCAACGTCAAGGGCGTGTGGAACTGCTGCAAGGCGGTGATGCCGGCGATGCGCGAGCGCAAGGCCGGCAGCATCGTCAACATCGCCTCGGTCGTCGCCGTGGCCGGGCAGCCCGGCTACTTGCACTACGTGGCCAGCAAGGGCGCCGTGCTGGCCATGACCAAGGGCCTGGCCAAAGAGTGCGGCGCCAGCGGCGTGCGGGTGAACGTCATCGCGCCCGGCTTTGTGATCACCGACGCGACCAAAAATCGGCCGATCGAGTGGCAGCAATCGTTTCTGAAAGCGCGTGCGATCTCGCGCGAGCAACGGCCTGACGACCTGGTCGGCACCGCGCTGTACCTGCTGTCCGATCTGGCAGGCTTTGTTTCCGGCCAAACCATCGTCGTCGATGGCGGCCACATCATGTACTGAACCGGGAGACCGCCATGAACGACATCATCCTGCACCACTACGCCTTCTCCAGCTTCTCAGAGAAAGTGCGCGTCGCGCTCGGCCTGAAGGGGCTGGCCTACCGCTCGGTCGACATCCCCGGCGTGCCGCCGCGGCCGCTGCTGGCACCGCTGACCGGCGGCTACCGCCGCGTGCCGGTGCTGCAGATCGGCGCCGACATCTGGTGCGACACCAACATCATCCTGCCCGCGCTGGATCGATTGTTCCCCTCACCCAGCTTCTACCCGGCCGGCTGCGAAGGGCTGGCACGCGGCTTGTCCTTCGCCTGGGACCGGGCCATCTGGATGCCGACTATCGGCGTGCTGACCCACTTCATCGGCGATCAGATCCCGCCCGAGTTCCTCAAGGACCGCAAGGATGACTACCTTTATGTCGACATCAGCAAGGAGGCGATGGCCCCCGAGCTGCCGCTGCAGCGCCAGCGCGTCACAGCGCAATACGCCTGGCTGAAGTCGGCGTTGGCGGACGGTCGCGCCTTCATTTTTGGCAGCGCAGCGAGCGCGCTGGATCTGGCTTGCTACCAGACCATCTACCTGCTGCGCCAGAACTGCCCGCCCGAGGTCGACCAGATGCTCGGCATCGATGGCCCACTGCCAGCCTGGTACGAGCGCATCGCCGCATTCGGCCACGGCACGCCGACGCCGCTGAGTCCGGAGGACGCCTTTGCTGCGGCGCGCGACGCACAGCCGCTGCCGGTGACGCACTTGCAGCCCGACGGCGACCCGGGCGGCCTGCGCGCCGGCTGCCCGGTGACGGTGACACCCGATGACAACGCGCGGGTGGTGGTCAGCGGCACGCTGGTGGCGGCCAGCGACAGCGAGATCGTGATCCACCGCCGCGACCCGCAGGCCGGCGACCTGCACATCCACTTCCCGCGCCTCGGCTTCGACGTCCTGGCGTGCTGACCCCAAACAGGACACCCCATGAGCCTCGAATCCAACAAGCAACTCTGCCGCGACTACTTCAAAGCCTTTCTGGCCGGCGACACGGCATGGATGGAGCGCCACATCGCCGCTGATTTTGTGCGCCACGACCCCGGCCTGCCTTTCGAGGTGCGTGGCCCGGCGGGCGTGAAACAGCTGAATGACGTGCTGATGCCCGCCTTTCCCGACATGCAGCTGCCGCTGCAAGACTTTGTCGCTGAGGGCGAGAAGGTGCTGGTGCGGCTGCGCGTGCAGGCCACCCACAGCGGCCCGTTTGGCGACCTGGCGGCCACCGGCCGCACGGTCGACATCGCCGTGCTCGACCTGTTCCAGATCCGCGACGGGGTGCTCGTCGAGCACTGGGCGCTGCTGGACAACCTGGGCATGATGAAGCAGCTCGGCGTGATCGCCAGCTGACGCTGCCGCCCATCACGCGACCCACCTCGCAACCCGGAACGTTCCCGATGCAATTGCTCGCCAACACCACCTCGCCCTACGTTCGCATCGTCCGGGTGGCGATGATCGAGAAGGGGCTGGACGTCGAACCCACCCTCGTCGATCCCTGGGCCGACGACCCGCGCCTGCGCGCGGCCAACGTGGCCACGCGGGTGCCCACGCTGATCACCGACGACGGCACGCCGCTGAGCGAAAGCCTGCTGATCGTGCAGTGGCTGGAGCACATCCGGCCCGCGCCCGGCTGGCCCAGCCTGTTGGGCGGTGATGTAGCGGCCGTGTTGTCGCGTGCCGGCATCGCGCTGGGCGTGATCGACGCGTCGGTGCACACCATCATCATCCGCAAGGTCACCGCGCCGCTGCTGTTCGACGAGACCCCGATCGGCCTGCGGCGCCGGCGCACGATGGCCGAGGGCATGCAGCGGTTGGAGGCACTGGCCAGAGGGGGCGCCATGGGGGCGGCGGGTGGTGCGGCGGGCGCTGCGGTCGGCGCCGTCGGCGCGCCGACGCTGGACGCGATCTGCGCCGTGGTCGCGCTCGACTACCTGCGCTTCCGCTTCGACGGCCAGCCCTGGCTGCAGGCGCTACCGGCGCTCGACGCGTTGTCGGCCTTGCTGGGCCAGCGGCCCGCCTTCGCGCAGACGCTGCCGCGCTGAGCCTGCGCGCGTCCCACGCCGAAGCTGAGTGCGTTTATCGCCGAAGGCGAGCGCGCTCAAGCCAGCGCGACCGGGCTGTCCTGCGCGGCGCAGGCCTCCAAGTGTGCGACCAGCGTGCCCAGCGGCGACTGCGGCGCTGGTTCGGTGCGAAAGCACAGCAACATGGCCCGCGATGCCCACGCATCACTGAGCGGCAGCACCCGCAGCGGCATCGACGGCGCGAAGCCGCGGGCGGCGGCCAATGGCAGCACGCCGATGCCCAGACGGGCCTCGACGGCGCGGCACACGGCCTCGAAGCTGCGCACCTGCACGCGCAGCGCGATCGGCCGCTGCAGCTGCGCAGCGCGCGCGGTGAGCAGCCGGGTGAGCGTGCTGCCGCCCTCCAGGCCGACGAGATCGCGGTCGAGCAGGTCGGCGAAGGCGATCGACTCGCCGTCCAGCGGGTCATCGAGCCGCATCACCGCGGCCAGGTGGTCGCGCCGGTAGGGGCGGCAGAGCAGACCGCTGACATCGGCGCCCTCGACGATCACGCCCAGATCGACCTCGCCGCAGCGCACGCGCCGCGCAGCGTCCTCGCTCCAACCCTCCTCGATGACCACGCGCACGTCGCGGTGGGCGGTCTGGAAGGTCGCGATGTCGCCGGGCAGGAACTGCGTCATCGCCGAGGTATTGCCGTGCAGGCGCAATACGCTCTGCGGGCCGCGCGCATAGTTGCCCATCTCGGCGCGCATGTGGTGCACACCGGCGATCAGCTCGCGCGCCAGCAGCTGCAGCCGCTCGCCGGCTGGCGTGAGCTCCATGCCGCGCGAATGGCGCTCGAACAGCTGCACCTTGAACTGGTGCTCCAACAGCGCAAGGCGGCGGCTGGCAGCGGGCACGGTGATGAAGCTGGCCTCGGCCGCGCGTGTCAGGTTGCCCAGTTCAGCGGCGCGAACAAACAGCGCAAGCGAGTCGATGTCGGGCAGCATGCCGGCATTGTCCACCCCGCTGACCGCCGCGCGACCCGGGCTATCCCCGCCCTGCGCGAGCGGCAAGACGCGGCTGCCGTCGCCAGCCAGACGGACGTCGATTGACTCGCCTGAATCGGCCTGAATCGGCCTGAATCAGCCTGAATCAGCCTGAAGCTGCCCGAAGGAAATTCGCCATCGCCTACCGTGCGTTTGGTGGGTGCGGTTACAGCACTTCCGAGGCGAAATCAGCCAGCCGCGAGCGTTCGCCGCGGGCCAGCATCACATGGCCCGAGTGCGGCCAGCCCTTGAAGCGGTCGACCGCGTAGGTCAGGCCCGACGAACCTTCGGTCAGGTAGGGCGTGTCGATCTGCGCCAGGTTGCCCAGACAAACGATCTTGGTGCCCGGCCCGGCGCGGGTGATCAGCGTCTTCATCTGCTTGGGCGTCAGGTTCTGCGCCTCGTCGATCAGCACGAACTTGTTGAGAAACGTGCGCCCGCGCATGAAGTTCAGGCTCTTGATCTTGATCTTGCTGCGCACCAGGTCTTGCGTCGCGGCGCGGCCCCATTCACCGGCGCTGCCGTCGCCCTTGGCCAGCACTTCCAGGTTGTCGTCGAGTGCGCCCATCCAGGGGCCCATCTTCTCTTCCTCGGTGCCGGGCAGGAAGCCGATGTCCTCGCCCACCGGCACGGTGACGCGGGTGACGATGATCTCGGTGTAGCGGCGCTCGTCCAGCACCTGGCTCAAGGCCGCGGCCAGCGTCATCAGCGTCTTGCCGGTGCCGGCGGTGCCGGTCAGCGAGACAAAATCGCAATCAGGGTCCATCAGCAGGTTGAGGCCGAAGTTCTGCTCGCGGTTGCGGGCCGTGACGCCCCAGACGGCGTTTTTGGCGTGGGTGTAGTCCTTCAGCGTCTTCAGCACCGCGGTCTTGCCAGTGATCTCGGTGACGCGGGCGTAGAGCGGCGCGGCGCCCGCTTGTTCGAGGTAGACAAACTGGTTGACCATCAGCTGCGGCACCATCGGCCCGGCGATGCGGTAGAAGGTCAGGCCGCTCTGCTGCCAGCTTTCCATGGTCTTGCCGTGCTGCTCCCAAAAATCGGCGGGCAGCGCCAGCACACCGGTGTAGAGCAGGTCGCCGTCTTCCAGCACCTTGTCGTTGAAGTAGTCCTCGGCGGCCAGGCCCAGCGCGCGCGCCTTGACCCGCATGTTGATGTCCTTGGACACCAGCACCACGTCGCGCTCGCTGCCCTTGGCGGCCTCGGCCTCGCGCAGGCTCTTGACCACGCCCAGGATCTGGTTGTCGGCCTTGCCCTGCGGCAGACCGGCGGGCAACTGCACGTCCATCAGCATGGTCTGGAAGAACAGCTTGCCGCCGGCGTCCTTGTGGCCGGTCTTGGCCAGCGGGATGCCGGCGGCAGGGTCGAGGCTGCCTGCGGTGGCCAGGCCGTCCAGCTCGCGGCTGACCTGGCGGGCATTGCGCGCCACCTCGCTCATGCCCTTCTTGTGGCCGTCGAGTTCCTCCAGCGTGATCATCGGCAGGAAGACGTCGTGCTCCTCGAAGCGGAACAGGCTCATCGGGTCGTGCATCAGCACATTGGTGTCCAGCACGAACAGCTTGGCCGGGCCAGTGCCGCGTGGCGAGCGCAGCCGCGATTTCGACGCGGCCTGCGGTTGGGCCGGGTCCGGCGTGGCCAGCGAAACCTGCTTGGTCGGCATGCCGGGCGACCGGCTGCGCGGGCCGGCCGGCAACGCGGCTGGCGTGGCCACGGCCGCGGCCTCAGGCAGCGCCCTGGGCTGGCCGCGCGCCAACCTGGGCGCCGCCACCGGCGCGCTGCCGTCGAACAGGTCGAGCGAGGCGCTGGTGCTGGGTTCGGCGCTGCCCTTCCCCGCCGATCGGCCAGCCCGCGGTGCGGCCGGGGCGTCGAAATCAGCGGGCGACAGGATGGCGGCTTTGGCGGCAGGCGGCTTGGGCAGTGGCATGGGTGGGGTCAGGGCAAGTGGCGGAGGGCAAATGACGGTGCGGGAAGGCGGCGCGGGCAGGCGCGCGGACAACAAAAAAGCCGCACAGGCGACTGTGCGGCTTCGGCATTCGAGGGGGTGTTCGTCGGATGACTCACCAGCATGATCTGATTATGCACAAGCTCTGGCGGGCGCCAATGACCGTTGCGTGACCCCGGTTGCGGTGGTGTCGCTGGCCGTGCCGGGCTTGTGCCGGGTGCGTGCCGGTCGTGTTGCTGGCGTGCTGATTTTTGGAAAACCCGCCCGCCGCTGCCGTGCTCCTGGCGTGCTTCAGGCCGGTTTCTTCAGGTCTTTCACGGCCTGTAGCACTTCATCCACATGACCGGCAACCTTGAGGCCGCGCCATTCGCCCCGCATCACGCCACTGGCGTCGATCAGGAAGGTGCTGCGCTCGATGCCCTTGACCTTCTTGCCGTACATGATCTTATTCTTGACCACGCCGAACATGTGGCAAAGCTTTTCTTCGGTGTCGGCGATCAACTCGAACGGCAGCTCGAGGTTCTGGCGGAACTTCTCGTGCGATGCCATGTTGTCGCGCGAAACACCGAACAGCACCGCGCCGGCCTCGATGAATTCCTGGTACTTGTCGCGGAATTGCATGGCCTCGGTGGTGCAACCCGGGGTATGGTCTTTGGGATAAAAGTACAACACCACCGCTCGGCCATGAAACGCCGATGGCGTGAACTTCACGCCGCTGGTGGCGAGGGCTTCGAACTCGGGCAGATTTTTGTTGAGCACTGGCGTCATGGGCGGTCTTTTTGCGGTCGGAGGTGGGGCCGACATGTGGCTGACGTGTGGTCTGACGGGTGGCTGACCTGTCGTCTGACTGGCGGTCTGACGGGCGGTCTGACAAGCGATCAAGGAGACTGGCAGAGGGCCTTCACGGGGCTTAACCGCTGATTATAAAGTTACGCCGCGCCCTTGCCGGCCCCGACCAGCACCGACTTACCCGAACTAGCGGCTTCAGGCCGGCGGCAGCAGCAGCGCGGCCACCGCCGAGCGCCCTTCGGCGACCAGCACATTGAAGGTGCGGCAGGCCGCCGGGGTGTCCATCGTCTCCACGCCGATGCGCCGCGCGATCAACACGCTGATCAGCGCGGGCGAGACAAATTTCAGCCGTGGCCCGCTGCCGAAGATCACCAGTTCGGGGTTCAGGGCCAGCAGGGCCTCGAAGTGCGCAGCGGTCAGCTCTTCCGGCAGGCCGGGCGCCCAGCGCAGCACGGCGCCGGTCCAGGGCACCAGCAGGCTGTGGTCGAAGCGGCTGTTGCCCACCCACAGCGCGTCGGCATCGTGGCGGGTGATGACGTTGGTGCCGGCGAGCACGTCGGGTTGAAATTTCACGGGCGGGGCTCCGGTTTGCGGCAGGCAGCAGTCTCAGAGCGCATTTCTGCCTCAAGGCTAAAATTATACGTTTTGCGGTGCGCCATGCGTGGCGCCGGACTGGCGGCATTCGCGGCTCACGCCGTCATCCGCCGGCTGTCGTCTTTTCGCGCTTTCGTCTTTTCGTTCTTTCGTCTTGTGCCCGCCGGTGCGCGGGTTCGCCTGGGAGTCTCCGTGTCCAATGCCGTCTCGCCCCCTGGGCTTCGCATGATCGCCAAGTCGGCCAAGCTGGCCAATGTCTGCTATGACATCCGCGGCCCGGTGCTCGACAAGGCCCGCCAGATGGAGGACGAAGGCCACAAGATCATCAAGCTGAACATCGGCAACATCGCCGCCTTCGGCCTCGAGCCGCCCGACGAAATCGTCCAGGACATGATCCGCAACCTGCCGCACGCGGCGGGTTACACCGACAGCAAGGGCTTGTTTGCGCCGCGCAAGGCGGTGGTGCATTACTGCCAGGAAAAGAACATCAGCGGCGTGACGGTCGACGATGTCTATTTGGGCAACGGTGCTTCCGAGCTGATCACCATGAGCATGAACGCGCTGCTCAACG